>VBFW01000288.1 GCA_005880525.1 Chloroflexota bacterium
GACGGGGTCAACGCCGACTTCAAGGCCAAGTATCCCAACGTCACGGTCAACGTCCAGATCCAGCAGTGGTCGGACGTGACCACCAAGCTCGACACCGCCTTCGGTGGCAGCGCGCCGCCGGACGTCATGGAGCTCGGCAACACGCTGGTGGCGAAGTACGCTTCGGCCGGCGCGCTCGCCGACATCAGCGGCAAGAAGTCCGACTTCCAGAACTCGGGCACCTGGCTGCAGTCGCTCACCGATTCCTGCACGTACCAGGCCAAGCTTTACTGCGTCCCGTACTACGCCGGCAGCCGCGCGGTGATCTACCGCAAGGACATGTTCGACGCAGCGGGCGCAACCGTTCCCACCAGCATGGACGACCTCCTGACGGCCGGCCAGAAGCTGATGGCGAAGT
>VBFW01000289.1 GCA_005880525.1 Chloroflexota bacterium
CTCGCGGTCACCGGGCACAAGCGGCTGCTCGAGGACCGGCGCGTTCTGTCATGGGCGATCGAGTTGCGCAACCCCTACGTGGACGCGCTGTCGCACCTGCAGCTCCGCGGGCTGCGCGAGCTGCGGACGCATAGAAGCTCAGACGCCGAGAGACTGCTGCTGCTGACCGTGAATGGCGTCGCCGCCGGTTTGCAAAATACTGGCTAGGCGACGAGGTGGGCGCGATAAGCGCCCAGGATGCGGTCCAGAGCCGCCACGACCATCGGGTCCAGGCGTGGGCCGGCGTCGTCGAGCACTCGGAGCAGTGCCTGGTTGGCAGAGACCGCCTGACGGTACGGCCGGTCAGTGGTCAGCACGTCGTACGTGTCGGCGACGGCGACGATCCTCGCCTCGATCGGGATCTGAACCGAAGCCAGGCCATGCGGGTAGCCCGAGCCGTCCATCCGCTCGTGGTGATAGAGGACGCCGAGCATCTCGCGGGTGATGCGGCCTGTGCCCCCTAGGATCGCGATCCCGAGCTCCGGGTGCGTCTTCATGACGCGCCACTCGGACTCCGTGAGCGCGCCCCGCTTGTCGAGGATCGACTGCGGGATTCCGAGCTTGCCCACGTCGTGCAGCAGGCCCGAGCGGCTGACGACCAGCTGCTCGGCCGGGCTCATGCCCAGCTCGCGGCCGATCATCACGCAAAGCTCTGAAACTCGCCGGTCGTGGCCGTCTGGCCCAGTCGTACCCAATGCTCCACTCCCTTTTGTGGAGAGTCTCACCGACCCCAGCTACTTGGTAAGCCTTCTACTTCCTAACGACGCACATAACGCTCTGGGTCGCCAGAGTCAGAAACACGGCCGTCTGCGCCGGCGGTATGGCTACCAGCCCTCGCGGATGACGGCCGCGCCGTGCGGCCCCAGCTTGAACAGGCCGGCGTGCACCTGGCTTCCGTCGACCAGGTTCGTGCCCGCCTGGCTCAGCGGCACGTCGACCGCACCCGGGCGGTGATTGAGGAGAAACAGGATCGAGCGGCGGCCGAACGAGCGCCGCACGGCCTCCACGCCGGCCGGCGCATCGAGGCCCGGCTCGACTCCGGCTTCGGTGCAAATGGTGCGCAGCAAGCGCGCCATCAATGGCTGATCCAGCCGCGTGCCGACGTAGTACGCGGAGCCGGATCCGAACTTATGTCGAGTGATCGCCGGCCGTTTGTCGACCCGCGACCCGGCGAACGTGGCAAGCACCTCGGCGCCGGACGGCTCGATGAGCTCGCTCCAGAGGTCACACCGTCCCTTCCCGCCGTCTGCGAACACCACCTCGAGCTGCTCGCCGTCGGCCAGGGGCAGCCAGTCCGCGATACGAAGCCCGAGCAAATCCGCAAACGGCGCCGGGTACCCGCCGAGGTGGATGTGCTCGAACGGATCGACAACGCCGCTGAAGAAGCCGATTACGACGTTGCCGCCCCCCTTCACGTATGCGGTCAGGCTCGCGGCGCCCTCGTCCCCGACCAGGTAGAGGTTGGGGACGACCACGAGCTTGTAGGCGGACAGATCGTCCTGCGGCCGCGCGAAATCGCAGACGATGTTGGCCCCGAACAGCGGCCGGTAGTACTCCTCGAGCTGTGACTCCTGGCGGACCCGCGTCGACGGCTTGGACGGCAGCTCGAGGGCCCACCACGACTCCCAGTCGAGGACGATCGCCACGTCCGCGCGGACGCGGCTGCCGCACACTGCGTCCAGGCCGCGAAGCTCCTGTCCCAGCTGCTTCGCCTCCTTCCAAACGGGCGATGACGTGACAGCCCCGTGCGGAACCATCGCGCTGTGGAACTTTTCGGCTCCCGCCCGTGACTGCCGCCACTGGAAGAACATCACCCCGTCGGCGCCGCGCGCCACCGCCTGGTAGCTCCAGAGCCTCATCTGCCCCGGTGCCTTCGCCACGTTCACGTCTCGCCAGTTCACGCGGCTGCTCGTCTGCTCCATCAGCACCCACGGCCGCCCGCGACCCAGCGAGCGCATGAGGTCGCCGGCCATCGCGGAGCGCATGCCGGCCTCGGGATCGGACGGGTCCTGGTACACGTCGTCGCTGACGACGTCCTCGCGCTCGGCCCACTTCCAGTAGTCGAGCGGCTTGAAGAAGCGCATGAAGTTGGTGGTGATCGGGACGTCCGGTGTGCGTTCTCTAAGCGCCTCGCGCTCGATCTCGTAGCAGGCGAGCAGCTCGTCCGACGAGAAGCGCATGAAGTCGAGCTGCTGGCTCGGATTCGGCCATGTCGGCGTCCGCCGAGGCGGCAGCACCTCATCCCAGTTCGAGTAGCGCTGCGACCAGAAATCGGTCCCCCACGCCCTGTTCAGGTCCTCGATCGAGCCGTGTCGCTCCTGCAGCCATTTGCGGAAAGCCTCGGCGGAGACGTCGCAGTAGCAGTAGGCGACGTGGCATCCGAACTCGTTGCCCACGTGCCACATCGCCAGCGCGGGGTGCTCGGCGTAGCGCGCGGCCATCTGCTCGGCCAGGCGCCGCGCGGCCGAGCGATAGACAGGGCTGCTCGGGCAGTAGTGCTGCCTGGCGCCGTGCCAGAGCCTGACACCGTCGATCGTCACCGGCAGCATCTCGGGATGCTGGTGCGACATCCACGGCGGAGTCGAAGCGGTCGCGGTGGCGAGGTCCACCGCGATGCCGCCGGCGTGCAGCTTGTCCATGATCCTGTCCAGCCAGGCGAAGTCGTATTTGCCCTCCGACGGCTCGAGCCGTGACCACGAGAAGATCGCCAGCGACACGAGGTTGACGCCCGCCTCCTGCATGAGATGGACGTCCTCGTCCCACACCCGCTCGGGCCACTGGTCGGGGTTGTAGTCGCCC
>VBFW01000290.1 GCA_005880525.1 Chloroflexota bacterium
TTGAGCCGCGATCTGTAAAGGATCTCTATATCCCCAGTACGCACAGCGCTTACTGTTATCCGTTACGGATTGAATCAATTAGCAAGACAGGAAATAACGGGGGACAAGTTTCGTGAGTGCCAAAGCCATCGCAACGCAGATGAAGGTGACCTGCAGACCCTCAGTGCTAGGACAGGCCCTTCAGGTCGTGTCGCGCGCAATCTCGAGCCGCACGACGCTGCCCATCCTGAACAACATCCTCATCGAGACCACGCCCGAAGGACTCGCGCTCAGCGCGACCAACCTCGAGATCGGCATCCGCAAGCTGGTGCCGGCAGAGGTCGCGATGGAGGGCAGCACCACCGCTCCGGCGCGTCTGCTCACCGATTTCGTGGGCACGCTTCCGGACGAGGAGCTCGAAATGACGCTCGACGCCGCGACGCAGTCGCTCTCACTGCGCTGCGCACGCTTCGACACCCACATCAAGTGCATCGAGGCCGAGGAGTTTCCGCCAGGTCCTCGACCTGACGAGGGCGACCGGCTGCAGGTGCCGCTCGATGAGCTGATCAAGGCCGTCGAGCAGACCCAGATGGCGGCCTCCACGGACGAGGCGCGACCAGTCCTCACCGGCGTGCTGGTCCAGGTTCAGCAGGGAAACCTGACGCTGGCCGCCACCGACGGGCACCGGCTCGCGGTGCGCAAGCTTCCGGCGAGCGGCGGCGCTGAGCTCGACGCAAGTCTCATCGTGCCGGCGCGAGCGCTGGCCGAGCTGAGCCGCGTGCTGAAGGGCGAGCCTGGCCAGGTCGAGATCATCATCTCGAAGGCCCGCAACCAGATTTTCTTCAAAGCCGGCAACTCGGAGTTGACGTCTCGGCTTATCGACGGAAAGTATCCAAATTACTCACAAGTTATCCCCAGCAAGAGCTCGACCAAGGTCCGGCTGGCCACGTCTGAGTTGACGCAAACCGTGCGAGCGGTGTCGCTTTTCGCTCGCGACAGCGCCAACGTCATCCGCGTCAAAGCCCACGCCGGCGCCCTCGTTTTGTCGGCGACGACGAACGAGGTGGGGGACAGCAAGGCCGAGATGCCTGCCGACGTCGAGGGATCGGAGATCCAGATTGCGTTCAATGCCCGCTACGTCCTAGACGCCCTGGGGGTGATCGGCGAGGATCAGGTCGAGCTGCTCTTCGACGGTCCGCTCAGCCCAGGGCTGATCCGCCCGCCGGGCAAGGAGCACTACCTCTACGTGATCATGCCTGTGCGGGTGGCTATGTCGTAGTCGGGCTTCCGCCGTGGAGCTCAAGCGCCTACAACTGAACAACCACCGCAACTACGCCCACCTCGACCTGGCGCCAGGACCCGGCGTGAACGTATTCGTGGGTGCGAACGCGGGGCGCGGGTTGGAGGTGACCATCACACTCCACGGGGAAGGGGAACGAGTGCGGCGCGTCATCGAAGTCGACGGCGTCCGCCGCCGGGGCTTCGACCTGCCGGGCCACTTCCGGGTGACGCTCTTCTGGCCCGACGACCTCGGCCTGGTCAAGGCGGGGCCGGAGCAGCGCCGGCGCTTCCTCAACCAGATGCTGGTGCAAATCGAGCCGGGCTACGCGCGCAACCTCGCCGCCCTCCGGCGGGTGCTCGAGCAGCGCAACAGCCTGCTCAAGAGGATCGCCGCAGGCGAGGAGGCTGCTGGCGTGCTGGAAGCATGGAACGCCGAGCTCGTGGCCTACGGCTCGGAGATAGCCGGCGCGCGTGCCAGGGCGGTCGAACAGCTCCGGCTGTACGCGGCCGAAAGCCACGCTGAAATCGCCGCCGGCGAACAGCTCGAGATCGCCTACGTCGGACCACCTGAGAACTTCGAAGATGCTGTGGAAAAGTCGCTTAGCGACGACTTGCGGAGGGGGTCGACAACCATCGGTCCCCATCACGACGACCTGCTCATCCAGCTCGACGGGCGTGACGCTCGCAGCTATGCCTCCCAGGGCCAGCAGCGGACGGCGGTGGTGAGCCTCAAGCTCGCCGAGGCCGCGCTCGTCACCAGGCGCGCCGGTGAACGGCCTGTGCTCCTTCTTGACGACGTTCTGTCGGAGCTGGACGGCGACCGGCGGTCGGCCCTGTTGCGCAGGGTGGCCGGCGAGGGCCAGGTCATCATCACGTCCGCCGAGATGGGTCCGTTTCCGGCCGATCTCATCACTGGCGCGCGCGTGTGGAGCGTGAATTCGGGGCGAATTGAAGCCTGTGGATAAGCTGGGCAATATCCTCGCCGCGGTGATCCGGCGCCAGCCGGGCGGAGGACGGCTACTGGGCATGCAGGTGGCCGTCGCCTTTCGCACGGTGATCGGCCCAGAACCCGCTCGCCTTTGCGAAGCAGTCGAGCTCAAATCGGGCGTGCTGATGGTGACCACGTCGAGCCCGGCGCTGGCGCACCAGCTGCGGCTGGATGCTGAGACGGTGATCGCCCGGCTCAACGGCATGGATCTCGGCCGGCGGGTCCGGATCCTGCGCGTGCGCATCGGGCGCTCTACCCCGACATGACGCGCCTTGACGCCAGTCAGCGGGACGCCGCCGCACTGAGCGCGACGCCGGTCCGCGTCATCGCCGGCGCCGGCACAGGCAAGACCGCCGTCATCGCCGAGAGATTCCGGCGGCTGGTGGCAAGCGGAGTGGATCCGGCGTCGATCCTGGTGATGACCTTCACCGACCGTGCCGCGCAGGAGATGCGCCAGCGGATCGAGGACCTGGCCGGGGCGGACGCTCCGGCGGTGGGAACCGTGCATTCGATCGCGCTCGGCTGGCTCCGCGCGGACGGCTGGCGGGTGGGCGTTCCGGCCGGGTTCCGGATCGTGAGCGGCGCCGAGCGGTGGATCCTCGCGCGCGAGCTCATGTGGGAGCTAGGCGATGCCGCGCTGGTGGGTGACGAGCGGCCGGACGACCTGGTTGCGCCGGCGCTCCAGATGCTCGAGCGCCTGAAGCAGGAGCTGGTTCCGTTGCGCCGGCTCGACGAGTGGGCGGACTCCGCGGACGACGCCGAGCGGGCCGCGCTCATGCACGCGTGCGTGCGCCTGTTTCGCGCCTACGAGCTCGAGTGCCGCAAGCGCGGCCTTCTCGATTTCGACGACCTGCTCGAGCGGTCTGTGGCCATGCTGTCGAGCGACCCGCGCCTGGCGGAGGCTTATCGCCGCCGGTTCCCGCACGTGCTCGTCGACGAGTACCAGGACCTCAACCTGGCGCAGGAGCGGCTGGTTGAGCTGGTGTCGTTCGGCGGGGCGCCGTTTGTCGTCGGTGACGACGACCAGAGCATCTATCGCTTCCGCGGCGCGTCGCGCGCGAGCCTCGAGCGGTTCCTGGACCGGTTCCCGAATGCCCGGTCGGTGGCGCTCGGCAAGAACCAGCGGAGCTCGGCCAGGATCGTCGCCGCCGCCGCGGCGCTGATCGGCAACAACTCCGAGCGCCTGGCCAAGGAGCTTTCGGCGACAAGGTCGGGACGGCGCGTCGAGCTGTGGCGATGCGCGGATCGCATGGACGAAGCAGCTGCGATCGCCGCCGAGGCGAGGCGTCTTGCCGAGTCAGGCGTATCCCTTGCGGAGATCGCGGTGCTCTGCCGCACCAACGCGATCGCGACCCCGGTCGCGGCGGCCCTCGCCTCCGAGGGGCTGCCGCATGTGGTCGTCGGTGGACACGGGCTCTACGACCGGCCGGAGAGCCGCGACGTCATCGCGATGCTGCGCGTGCTGCGCGATCCCGGCGACCAGGTCGCCGCGTTCCGGGTGAGCACGCGGACGCCCGAATGCACCGAGGCGCTCGTTGACGAGCTGAGCGCGCTTGCGCGGTCGGTGGATGTGCGCGACCTCTTCTTCGAGCTGATGAACCGCACGCGCTACCTGGACCGGCGGTCCGCAGCCATGGAGCCCAGCGAGACGGCGCGCGTGGCGGCCAACGTCAGCCGGCTGTCTGAGGCGATCTCGGAGTTCTGCGACTCG
>VBFW01000291.1 GCA_005880525.1 Chloroflexota bacterium
GAGCGCCTCGAGGATCTGGGCCTCGACAAAATGTCCGATTCTGCACTTCGCCATCACGGGGATGGTGACCGCGTCCATGATCGAGCGGATCAGCGTCGGGTCGGACATGCGGGCGACGCCGCCCTCCTTGCGGATGTCCGCGGGCACGCGTTCGAGCGCCATCACCGCGCACGCACCCGCCTCCTGGGCGATGCGAGCGTGCTCGGCGGTGACGACGTCCATGATCACGCCGCCCTTGAGCATCTGGGCAAGGCCCGTCTTGACCTTGAAGGTGCCCTTGGCCGCGGGGTGTCCGTTGCCTCCGTTTCGCTGCGCCACGATCGGAATTCTACGCGGCGGCTATCGCCAGGCTGAAGTCGGCAGGGCGCACCTTATTGGCAACTGGAGCGTTAGACAGGTTGATGCAGGCGACCATCCTCTTCGCGTGCGGCGAGCCGACCACATGGGCTACCACCGGCGGGACGGGGGGATCGTCGGGCTTGCCTTTCGCCCTGGGCCCGATCCTGACCTACGGGATCGCGACTGCCATCCTGGCCGCAGGGGTCATCGTCCTGGTGACCATGGTCGCGCTGTGGCGGCGAGTTGACCCCGTTCCGACGCCGGTTCCGGCCGGCGCCAGGCTTTCGCCGGATGGGTACTACTGGTGGGACGGCACCGGCTGGCGCTCGGTGAGATAACCAGCACCCCCACCTAACCTCCCCCCGGAGGTGGAGGGACTTGTGCTCCTCCCCACCCTGTGGGGAGGTTGGGAGGGGACGACAGCTGGCTAGAGCCGCTCCAGGACCTGGGTCCTCTTGCTGGCGAACTCGTCGTCGGAAAGGAGGCCGTCGCGGTGGAGCCGCGCCAGCATGTCCATCTCCTCGAGAACGTCAAGCAGCGGGGCCATGGTGCGCCGGGCCAGGTAGGCCTCGGACGCTGAGCCCGCGTCCTCACCGCGCGCGTCGAACTCACGGATGAAGAACAGCGCCTTCACCGCCGAGAAGGGGATTCCCAGCTTGCGCACGGGGCTGTCCGCGTGCTCGGCGTGGAGGTTCAGGACGACCCCGTACCGGTGGCGCTCCAGCGTGCCGTCCAGGTGACCTCGAAGCACCTCCCCGTCCAGGAACCGGATGGCAACCTTCCGGGTCGGCGTCTCGCCCGCCATCTCGCGGTCGATCGGCATCTCCACCCACTTGACCGCCGTCATCGGGATCCAGGCCGTCTCGTTGTTGTCCAGCCCGGCGGCGTCATCCACCTCGACCAGGAAGTCGGGTTCGTCAAAGTCGAGATCGCGGGCGGAGCCCTCCAGCGTCTCGTCGTCGAAGAACCTGACTATCACGTTCGCCATTTTTCTCCTTTTCTTATAACCGTCATTTTGCCGCCGCCCTGCGAATTGGCCGTTTCCCGATCTTGCGGGTGCACCTCGGGCAGACCGCCACGTGCCTCCGGACCGCCTCCGCCTGCTGGCGCCGGAGCTTGCCGGCCACGTACGGCGCCAGCAGCGGGACCACCTCGTCGTGATCGAGCTCGCCGACCGCCTCGAGGGCCACGAACTCTTCCTTGAACCGGAGCCGGGCCCGGTACAGGAGCGTCTCCACGGCGCTCTCGGACATCTTGAGGATGCGGGCGATCCGGCGGTAGCTAAGCCCCTGGAGCTCCCGGAGCGTCAGCACCAGCCGGTACTTCTCAGGCAGGCGCTGGGAGACCGTCCAGATCTGCCGGCGGAGCTCGTTCGACTCCTGGACCTGGATCGGGTCGAAGCTGCGCGAGGTGGAAGGCAGGCCCTCGAGCAAGCCGGGCTCGTCCTCGGTGCCGCCGTCTTCGACCCGCAGGTCGCGCTGGCGCCGTCGGAGCTCGTCGAAGCAGAGGTTGCGCGCCACCGTGTGCACCCAGCCGCCGAAGTTGAAGTCGTCGTCGACCCGATCGAGCATGCGGAGCGCCTTCAGGAACGTCTCCTGGGCGATGTCCTCGGCGAGCAGGGCGTCACCGAGCTTGCGGCGAACCAGGCGGAAGATCGAGCCGACGTACCGCCGGTGCAGCTCCTCGAAGGCGTGCACCTCGCCCGCCCGGTAAGCGCGCACGAGCTCGACGTCGGTTGGCTGGGTGCCGGCCACCTTGGCGGTGGAATCGGGGTCGTCGATCACCAACGGTGCTCGGCGACCGCCCTGGCGGCGGCGCGGGTCAGCGCTTGGTCGGCGTTCTGCATCAGTCCCGCAAGATTCTGGGGGTCGGGGCCCCCTCCTGACTCCACCTCAGAGTCCAGGGTGGCCACCTCGCGGATTCCAAGGGCGTCCAGCGAATCCCAGCCCGGACCCCTCGTCCCGGCCAGGAACAGCACCGGGACGCCGGCTGCCTGCGCCCGGCGCGCAACCTCCCCAGGCGCCTTGCCGAAGGCGGTCTGGGCGTCGATCCGCCCTTCCCCTGTGATCACGAGATCCGCACCCTTCAACGCTTGATCGAGGCCCGCGGTTTGCACGACCAGAGGCGCCCCGCGGATGAGGCTGGCGTCCAGGAACGCGATCAAGCCCGCCCCGGTGCCCCCTGCCGCGCCGGCGCCGGGCACCTCTGCCACCTGCTTGCCGAGGTCGCGCTCGACCACTTTCGCGAAGTTGGCCAGCGCTCGGTCGAGCAGCTCGACCATTCGGTCGTCGGCACCCTTCTGAGGACCGTACACATGGCTGGCGCCTTGCGGTCCCAGCAGCGGGTTGGTGACGTCGCACGCGACCTGCACCTGGATCCCCCGCCAGCTCTCGTCCACGCCCCCGACTTCGATGTGATGCAGGCGCAAGAGCTCGGCCCCGCCCCGCGGCAACTCGCCGCCCGTCTCGTCGAGGAGGCGATAGCCGATGGCC
>VBFW01000306.1 GCA_005880525.1 Chloroflexota bacterium
GACACTCTTGAAAAGAACCATTCGTGCGGATGGCGCGCCGCTGCTGGTCGCCGTGGCGAGCGTCACCGCGTCGGGCTGCAGCGCGCCAGCCTCGCTCGCATCACGAAACCAGCGATTGAAAAGTACGAACGGATCCTTCGGCGCCTCCGACTCGAGCAGGGGCATTCAGGAGCTGGCACTTTCTTGCGGCACGTGCTTGCGCAGCTGCTCCAGCGCTGCGCGCTGCAGGCGCGACACGTGCATCTGACTGATCCCCAACCGCCTCGCGATCTCGGACTGAGACATCTGCTCGTAGAAGCGCATGGCCATGATCGCGCGCTCGCGCGGGGTCAGGTGCTCCATGGCTCGGTTGAGAAGGTCGCGCATCTCCACGCGATCCAGCTCAGCGTCCTCTGTGCCGATCGACTCGGCAATCGACCGCCCCGCCTCGCCATCGGTTGAGCCGATCGTCTGGTCCAGCGATATCGGCGTCTGCGCCGGCCCCATTTCCATCGCCTCCGTCACGTCCTCGGGCGTGACGCCGAGACGCTCCGCCAGCTCCTGCACCGTCGGCTCGCGGCCAAGCTCGTTCTTCATCTGCTCGTTCACGCGCACCACCGATTGATGCAGCTCCTGCAGCCGTCGCGGAAAGCGAATGGCTGTGCCCTTGTCGCGGAAGTGTCGCTTGATCTCGCCTGCGACGGTGAGCGTGGCGAACGTGGTGAACTCGTAGCCGAGGTCAGGGTCGAATCGCTCGATCGCCTTGATCAGGCCGAGGTAGCCAACCTGGACGATGTCGTCGAGCGGCTCGCCGCGGTTCTGAAACTTGCGCGCGAGGAAGTACACGAAGTCGTGGTACGCGTCGACCAGCTGCGCGCGGATGCGGTCGCGTTCAGCCGGATCCTGGCTGTCCCGGTAACGCCGGTGGAGAGCCCGCAGCTCCTCGCGGGACAACCGCCCCGTGTTGCTCACCCTATTTCAGTTTGCGCGCGCGGTGAGACCGTTAACCGGCCAGGTGCTTGACCATCCGGAAGCGGACCTGGCCGGTCCTGGGTTCGATCTGCGTCCGGAAGTCGTCGACAAAGCAGCGGATCATCTCGTAGGCCAGCCTCTGCATCTCGACGTCGACCAGCTCGCGATGCTTGGCCACCGCCTCGGCAGAGTGTCGCGACGCCTGATGCAGCGCGGGCAGCAGATCCACGTCCACCACCAGCGCTCGATTCGTGGCGAAGTAGGTGAGCTTCAGGTCGTGGTCGCCGCCGAAATCGTCGGCCGCGTCGATGGCGCTGTCACACGCCTGCGTCAGCGCGATGCTGAGCTCGTCGAGGTCCGTGAGGCTGAGGCCGAGCTGGCTGCCGAGCGTGCTCGCGACCCGCTTGGCCACCGGAATGAAAGTGGAATTCGCGGGGATCCTCAGCTCAGCAAGGTCGCGCTTGGCCACTTCGAGACTTACTCCTTGTCGGCGCCGCCGTTAGTCGCCTGCTGGATCTTCGTGCGCGCCGCGGACTCGAGCTCCTCGCGCCGCCTCTTCGCCGCCGCCACGCCATCCTGGATCGCCTTGCCGACCGGGTGGTCCGGGTCGGACATGATCGTCCGCGCCCGCTGCGCGGCTTCCTTCGCCTTCTGCACAGGCTCGCTCGTCGAGAGCTCGATGGTCTTGCTGCGAAGATTGTCGACCTGGCCGCGACCAGGACCCGACGCGATGTATGCGCCCGCGATCAGCCCGAGAACTCCGCCGAGCAGAAACCAACCAAAACCGCCGCCGCCTTTGTCTTCTGCCATCGCTCCTAACCTCCGAGGAATGAGCGGACCAGGCTCTGGCTCGCGACCTTCGCGCCGTGAGCCGCCGCGCTCACCGTGCGGCCGATCGCCTGAGCGCCTCTGCCAGCAGTCCGCAGGCCGACGTTCACCCCCATCGCGATGTCGTTTACGTTACCGATGGTCTCACGAACCTCCGGCAACGTCTCTTTCATCTCGTCGCTAGTCGTGTCAAGAAGCTCTTGCATCGCACCCAGTGTTCCGCGGAGCCTGAACAGCACCGCGGCCAGTGCCAGCGCCACGATGAGGGCGCTGATCCCAAACGCGATCCACATGAACTCCATTGGTGCAAATACCCCTTAGCGAGATACGACAAACACGCTGAATCATATGGCGCTAGGTGGCAGGCGGCTGCTCGACGGTCTCCTTCGGCTCCTGGCCGGCGCGCGGCACAAAGCGGGCCAGCGGCTGGAGCAGGAGTGCGAAGACGACAGCCGGCAGCACGTTCGCCTGGCCGAGGTTGAGGGACGGCAGCCCGAGGTAGTCCCACAGCTGGCCCAGCCCGAAACCGAGCGCGGTGGTGAGAAGCACTGGAAGGTAAGCACGCCGGCGGTAGCGCAGCGCCGCATAAAAGACCTGCGACGTGATGAGAACGAGCAGGACCGCCACCACCACGCCCGGCGGGATCATGTTCACGAAGGTGCTCCCTCAGGACCGCGGGGGTGGGTTGTCCTGAGCATGCTCAGGTGGGTCCCCTGCCGGGGCTTCTCCAAGTCCCGTCCCGGCGGGCATTTGGTCGGCCGTCCGGACTCCGGGGTCCCGATCAATTGGCTGTTGGGCAACGCGCACGTTACCCGCAGGCCCCTCGGGAGCGCCACCAATGTTACGAGGGCTTCGTCGGGGGAACGACCTTGATGTGGAGCTCGTCGAGCAGCGCTTGATCCACAGCGCTGGGGGCGCCGAGCATGAGGTCCTGGTGGCTCTGCGTCTTCGGAAACGCGACGACGTCACGGATGTTCTCAGTGCCGAGAATCGCCATCATCAGCCGGTCGATGCCGGCCGCGATCCCACCATGCGGCGGGACGCCGTACTCGAAAGCGTCGAGCAGGTGGCCGAACTGCGCGCGGATCTTCTCGCGGCTCATGCCGAGAATCTCGAAAACGCGCTCTTGCAGCTCGCGGTCGTGGATGCGGATGCTTCCGCCCGAAACCTCGACGCCGTTCAGCACGCAGTCATAGGCGCGAGCGCGGACGTCATACGGCCTCGTCCCCAGCAGGTCCATGTCCT
>VBFW01000307.1 GCA_005880525.1 Chloroflexota bacterium
ACGACCTGGCCGACGACGCCGCCGGCGTGCTCGACGCGCTCCACATCCCGGCGGCGCACATCGTCGGCGCGTCGATGGGCGGGTTCATCGCACAGCTGGTCGCGATCAAGCACCCTGATCACACACTTTCGCTGACCTCGATCATGTCGGGGCCTGGCGGACACGACGCGATCCCGCCGACTCCGGAAGCTGGCGCGTTTCTCGTGCGCGCGCCGGGTCCGACGCGCGAGGAGAGGATCGCCTTCGGCGTCGAGTCGCGACGCGTGTTCGCCGGCGTGCAGAACCCGTTCGACCCCGAGGCGGAGCGGGCCAAGGTCGAGCGTCTCTATGACCGGTCCTATTACCCGCTCGGGTTCGGGCGGCAGCTCGTTGCGATCCTCGCCTCCACAACCAGGATCCCTGCGTTGAAATTGGTCAAGGTGCCGACGCTCGTCGTGCACGGCGCCGACGACCCGCTCGTTCCACCCGAGAACGGCCGGCGCGTGGCGGCGGCGGTGCCGGGCGCTCGCTACCTCGAGTTCGCCGGCGCGGGCCATAACCTGCCGCCGAGCACCTGGGGCGATGTCGCCGACGCGATCTCCGAAACGGCAAGGCAGGCGAGCCCAGCCGCTCGCAGCTGATGCCGGCGGCCGGCAGCCTCGACTCGGTCAGCCCGGCCCTCGCCTTGCTCGCAGGCCTGGTGTCGTTCGTCTCGCCCTGCGTGCTGCCGCTGGTTCCTGCGTATGTGGCCTACCTGGGCTCTCGCGCGGGGCGGGTCGGCTCGCTATCCGTGGCCACTGCGGGCCTTGCGTTCGTGGCCGGGCTGTCGCTGATCTTCATCGCCTTCTTCTATCTCTTCTCTCTCGCGGTGCAGCCCATTCGCGGGTACGTGCCGGTTGTGGCGGGCGTGATCGTGATCGTCATGGCCGCGCATGTCGCGGGCCTGATCCGAATTCCGTTCCTCGAGCGCGAGTATCGAGTGATGGCCACAGCCCCTTCGGGCGGTGGTGCCGCCGGCGGATTCTTGCTTGGCATGGGCTTCGCGAGCGGCTGGACCCCCTGCATCGGAGTCACGCTCAGCGCTGTGCTGAGCTCCGCGGTCACCGCGGGCACCTCGGGCCAGGGCCTGGCGCTAATGGTGGCCTACTGTCTCGGGCTCAGCGTCCCATTCCTGGCGGTTGCGCTGGTGCTGGAGAGGGCCCGCCCCGTGCTTCTCTACGTCAACAGCCATCGCCGTGTCATCGACTACGCGTCGGCCGCGGTGCTGCTGGTGATGGGATTGCTGCTGCTCACGAACCAGCTGTACATCCTGTCGACCGGCATCACCCAGCTGGTGCCGTCGTGGCCTTCGCCGACGCTCTAAGCACCGACGATTCGCAGCACGAGCAGCACGAGCGCCACCGCGATGAGCGCGACGCCGGCGACCCATTCCGCGCGTTCGCGGATCTTCTCGCCGACCCTCGCGCCGATGCGCAAGCCCACCTGTGAGGCGACGAACGCCTGCACGCCCACCCAGATCACGGTGACGAGCAGCGACAGGCCGAGCAGCCCGGCGCTGAAACCAATGGTCAGCTCGTCGACGCTGATGCCGAGGCCCAGATTCAGGATGGCGAGGCCGCGCGCGCGGGCGAGCAACTCGAGCCGGCGCTCTTCGTCCTCCTCGACGGCTGATGGTCGCAGCAGCAGCGCGCCCGCCACGAAAAGGAACGCGATCCCCGCGTAGCCGGCCCACTGGCCGAGGAAGCCGCCCGCGACGCGCCCGACGACGACGCCGAGGATCGGCATGCCGGCTTCGAACGCGGTGAAGACGAGCGCGACACGAAGGCGGTCTCGCCCTGTCAGTCCGGCCAGACCGAGTGCGGCGGCCAGCGCGAAGGTGTCGAGCCCCAGCGGCACCAGGAGACCGGCGGTGATCAGCGCTTGCCGCATCAGAGGGGTCGATATTCGCGGCGGCTGAAGATCATCGGTGCGACGCCAGGCCGGTGACCGCCATCGACCACACCGCCGATCAGGATCCAGTGGTCGCCCGCCTCGATCGTCTGCTGCAGCGTGCACACGGCGTACGCGGCCGCGTCCTCCTCCATGACCGGGCCGCCGAGCCCTGACTGCGCGCGCGCCCACGCGATGCCCTCGAACTTGTCAGAGAGCTTCGTGGCCATCCGCCGCGCGAGCTGTTCCCGGCCCGTGGCCAGGATGTTGGCGGTGAAGCCGTCGGTGTGCTGCACCGCGGGCAGTGTGTTGGAGGTTTTGGCGATGCAGGCCAGAGCCAGCGGAGGGTCCAGCGACACGGCGCAGAAAGCGCTGACCGTGAGGCCGCGCGGAAGGCCGTCAGGCCCGTAGGCGGTGACCACCACCACCCCCGAGGGGAAGGTGGCCATGACGTTCATATAGAGCCGCCGACGCGGGACTGGTTCCGCTCCGCTTTCGCCCAGCCCACTGACGTCCAGGAGCGAGGCTGGCAGCAGGTGGCCGGCGGGCACCACGCGCTCATGGCCGCGCCGACCGGCAGCGGCAAGACTCTGGCTGCCTTCCTCTGGTGCCTCGATCGCCTCATGTCGGAGCCAGTGCCGCCTGACTCCGAGCGGTGTCGCGTCCTTTATGTGTCGCCGCTGAAAGCCCTCGCCCACGACGTGGACCGCAACCTGCGTTCGCCTCTGGTGGGAATCGGCAGGCAGCTCGAGGCTTCAGGCGCGGCGCCGCCCGACATCCATGCGGCGATACGCACCGGCGACACGCCGGCGGACGCGCGCCGGTCGATGGAGCGCCATCCGCCGGACATCCTCATCACCACCCCGGAATCTCTCTTCCTTCTGGAGGAGGTCGCGCGATTTCTTGGCGGCGCCGGCCGAGAGGTGTCGATCGTCGACGCCGGCCGGCTCAAGACGATGGAGGTGCGCGTCGAGGTCCCGGTCGACGACATGTCCCGACTTTCCTCGGAGGAGGAGTCGGGCCGCACCCTCAACAGCATCTGGCCCGCGATCTACCCGCGCCTGCTCGAGCTGATCCAGGCGCATCGCTCGACCATCGTTTTCGTCAACTCGCGACGCCTCTCGGAGCGCCTGGCGGCGCGCATCAACGAGCTGGCGGGCGAAGATCTCGTACGAGCGCACCACGGGTCGATTGCGCGCGAGCAGCGGCTGATCATCGAAGACCAGCTGAAAGCCGGGACCCTTCGCGGCCTCGTCGCCACGTCGACGCTCGAGCTCGGCATCGACATGGGTGCGGTCGACCTGGTGCTGCAGGTGGAAGCCCCGCCGAGTGTCGCGGCCGGCATCCAGCGCGTCGGGCGCGCCGGTCATTCAGTGGGAGAGGTCTCGAAGGGAGTCGTGATCCCGAAGTTCCGCGGCGACCTGCTGGAGGCCGCGGCCGTCGTGGAGGGCATGCTCGAGGGACGCATCGAGTCGACTGTCGTGCCGCGGCGGGCGCTGGACGTGCTCGCGCAGCAGGTCGTGGCGATGTGCGCGATGGACGAATGGAAGGTCGACGAGCTGGCCGCAGTGGTGCGGCGAGCTTATCCATACAGCGAGCTCGGGCCCCGGGCATTCGAGTCGGTGCTGGACATGCTCAGCGGCCGCTATCCATCGGACGAGTTCGTCGAGCTGAGACCGCGAATCGTCTGGGACCGCATCGCGGCCACCGTCCGCGGTCGCGCGGGTGCCCAGAAGCTGGCGGTCACCAACCCCGGCACGATCCCGGATCGCGGCCTGTACACGGTGAACCTGGTCGACGACGGACGGCGCGTGGGCGAGCTCGACGAGGAGATGGTGTACGAGAGCCGTGTTGGCGAGACGTTCGTGCTCGGCGCCTCCACCTGGCGAATCGCCGAGATCACCCCGTCCCAGGTGCTGGTTACTCCTGCGCCCGGCGAGCCCGGCAAGATCGCGTTCTGGAAGGCGGACGCGCCCAGCCGCCCGGCCGAGCTCGGCCTCGCCCTGGGCAAGATGGTTCGCGAGCTCAGGAGCTCGGATTCGGCCACGGCGCAGAAACGGCTGCGCGAGCGTGCGGGCTTCGACGACCGTGCGGTCAAGAACCTGCTCGCGTATCTCGACGAGCAGGCGGCCGCTACTGGATCTGTGCCCGACGATCGCACAGTCGTCGTCGAGCGCTTTCGCGACGAGATCGGCGACTGGCGCGTCTGTTTGCACACGCCGCTCGGCAGTCGCGTGCACGCGCCGCTGGCGCTGGCTCTAGAGGCTCGCCTCCAGGAGCGCCTGTCGGTCAACGCCCGCGCGCTGTGGACCGACGACGGCATCGCCCTCCACCTTCCTGACGTCGAATCGCCGCCGTCGCTGGAGGAGCTGATCCTCGAGCCGGAAGAGGTGCAGGAGCTCGTTTCCGCCCAGCTCCCCGCGTCGGCTTTGTTCGCCGCGCATTTTCGAGAGAACGCAGCGCGCTCGCTGCTGCTGCCTCGCCGGCGGCCTGGCCAGCGCACGCCGCTGTGGCAGCAGCGCATGCGCAGCGCGAACCTGCTGCAGGTCGCCGGCAAATACCCTGACTTCCCGATCCTGGCCGAGACGTGGCGCGAGGTGATGAGCGATCACTTCGACATGCCCGCGCTCACCGACTTCCTGCGGCGCATCCGCTCGCGCGAGGTCCGCGTGGTCGCCGTCGACACCGAGCGCGCCTCGCCGTTCGCGTCGTCTCTCCTCTTCTCGTATGTGGCGGTCTTCATGTACGAGGGGGACGCGCCGCTGGCCGAGCGCCGAGCCCAGGCACTCACTCTCGACCGCGACCTGCTGGCGGAGCTGCTCGGTAGCGAAGACCTTCGCGAGCTGCTCGACCCCGAGTCGATGGCCCAGGTCGAGCTCGAGCTGCAAG
This sequence comes from Chloroflexota bacterium, assembly GCA_005880525.1. GTDB lineage: Bacteria > Chloroflexota > Dormibacteria > Dormibacterales > Dormibacteraceae > CF-118. The sequence goes on from VBFW01000307.1 coordinate 4,798, forward strand.
GCCTGCTTCCGGAGCGCTTCCCGCGTGATGTCGACGAGGCACACGACCTGCTGGTCCGGCTCGGCGACCTCAGCGACGCGGAAGCGGCCGCCCGCGGCATCGGCGATGAATGGCTGGGCGAGCTCGAACGCGCCCGCCGCGCGGTCTCGGCCCGGGTGGCGGGCGAGTCTCGGTGGATCGCCGCGGAGGATTCGGGCAAATACCGCGAGGCGCTGGGGGTCAGCCTGCCCATCGGGCTTCCTGACGCGTTTCTCGATCCTGGCAAGGAGCCGATGCAGTCGCTGATCCGCCGCTATGCGCGGACGCATGTTCCCTTCGTTGCCGCGGACGTGGCCGCGCGGTGGGGGGTGCCCGAGTCGAGCGTTGCGCCGGCCCTGGGCGAGCTGGTCGCGCGCGGAGATGTCATCGCGGGCGAGTTCCGGTCTGCCGCGCATGGACGCGAGCACTGCCACCCCGATGTGCTTCGCATGCTCCGCCGGCGATCCCTCGCGGCGCTGCGGCGCGAGGTGGAGTCCGTGCCGCCGGAAGCGCTTGCTCGTTTCCTGCCCGAGTGGCACGGAATCGGCTCGCGAGCGAGCGGCAGCGACCGGCTGCTCGAGGTCGTGTTCCAGCTCCAGGGCCTTGCACTGCCGGCAAGCGTCATCGAGCGCGATGTGATCGCGGGCCGAGTCGCCAACTACAACCCGCGCCTACTGGACGAGCTCGTTTCGATGGGCGACGTCGTGTGGGTAGGACGCGGTTCGCTCGGGACGAACGATGGTCGCGTGGCGCTGTACCTGCGCGGCGATGCTCCGCGGCTGGCTCCCGAGCCTGCCGCTGATCGACCGACAA
>VBFW01000308.1 GCA_005880525.1 Chloroflexota bacterium
CGATGAACCACCTGTCGATCCCGCTGCGCTCGGCCAGCGTCCGCGGCAGGGCGCCGCCGCGCAGTGCGGCCAGCAGCGCGTACAGGCGCCGGTCGTTCGGCTGGTCGATCAGGTCGCGCCTCCGCAAGTCGTCGGCGGCGGGCGGCTTCTGCTCGAGCGAGCGCAGCGCCTTCACCACGGCGGCCTCGAAGGTTCGCTCGATCGCCATCACCTCGCCAGTGGAGGCCATCTGCGTGCCGAGCCGGCGGTCGCCGGCCGGGAACTTGTCGAACGGCCAGCGCGGGATCTTGACGACGCAGTAGTCGAGCGCCGGCTCGAAGGCCGCGAGCGTGCGGCCGGTGATCTCGTTCGGGATCTCGTCGAGCCGTCGCCCCACTGCGACCTTGGCGGCGACGCGTGCGATCGGGTAGCCCGTCGCTTTCGACGCCAGTGCCGACGACCTGCTGACGCGCGGGTTGACCTCGATCACGTAGTAGGTCGAGCTGTTGGGATCCAGAGCGAACTGCACGTTGCACCCGCCCTCGAGCTCGAGCGCGCGGATGATGCGGATCGCGGCCGACCGCAGCATCTGGTGGTCACGATCCGAGAGCGTCTGCGCGGGCGCGACCACTATCGAGTCGCCCGTGTGCACTCCCATCGGGTCGAGGTTCTCCATGTTGCAGACCGTGATGCACGTGTCGGCCGCGTCGCGCATGACCTCGTACTCGATCTCCTTCCAGCCCCACAGCGACCGCTCGATGAGCACCTGCCGGATGGGCGAGGCAGCCAGGCCGCGCTCGGCGATGGCGTGCAGCTCTGAGTGCGTCGTGACGAATCCGCCGCCCGTGCCGCCAAGCGTGTACGCGGGGCGGATCACCAGCGGCAGCCCGACCTCGGACGCGAACTGCTCGGCCTCTTCGACTGATTCGCACACGCGTGAGATCGGGACCGGCTCGCCGATCTCGATGAGCATCTGCTTGAAGGCCTCGCGGTCCTCGGCCTTGCGGATGGTGTCGATGCGAGCGCCGAGCAAGCGCACGTGATACCGGTCGAGCACGCCGGCTGCCGCGAGCTCGGTCGCGAGGTTGAGCCCGGTCTGCCCGCCCAGTGTCGGCAGCAGCGCGTCCGGCCGCTCGCGCGCGATCACGCGCTCGACCGCGTCGACGGTGAGCGGCTCGAGGTACACGCGGTCGGCCACGCCCTCGTCGGTCATGATCGTGGCGGGGTTGGAGTTGACGAGGACGGTCTCGATGCCTTCCTCGCGCAGCGCCTTGCACGCCTGCGTTCCCGCGTAATCGAACTCGGCGGCCTGCCCGATGACGATGGGGCCGGAGCCGAGGATCAGGACCTTGCGCGGCCGCTCGACCTGCGAGCTCTTCGCGGGTTGCACCGAGACCGGTTTGCGCTCGCGCGTCATCTTGATGAAGCGGTCATAGAGGTACTGGTTGTCCTGCGGGCCGGGGCATCCCTCGGGGTGGTACTGCACGCTGAACACAGGCAGCGTTCGATGGCCGAGTCCCTCGACCGACCCGTCGTTGAGATTGCGCTGCGAGACGAAGAAATCGCCCTCGGGCAGCGAGTCCGCGTCGACCTGGAACTCGTGGTTCTGGCTCGTGATGTGCACTCGGCCAGACTCGAGGTCTTTGACCGGGTGGTTGGCGCCGTGGTGGCCGAACTTGAGGCGTGAGGTGGTGGCGCCGGCCGCCCGGCCGAGGATCTGGTGGCCGAGGCAGATGCCCAGCAGCGGGACCCTGCCGAGCGCCTCCCTGGCCAGCTGCACGGGCCCGTCGAGCACCGACGGGTCGCCGGGGCCGTTCGACAGCACCAGCCCGTCGACCTTCGCCGCCTCGACGTCGGCCCATTCGGCCGTGTGCGGAAGGACCACCACGCGGCAGCCGCGCTCGCGGAGCGACCTCAGGATGTTGGTCTTGACGCCGTAGTCGACGACGGCGATCGAAAGCCCGCCGCCGTTCTCGCGTGACGGAGGGCGCAGCTCCCGCGGCAGGGCCTCGAGCCACTCCTCGTACTCCGTCCTCGACGTGTCGGCCACGAGGTCCTGGTCGGACAGCGGCGTCACCTTGCGCGCTGCCTTCGCCAGCTCCTCCAGCCGCGCCGCGCCAGGCCGGCGCGCCTCGTGCGAAAGCACCGCGCGCAGCGCGCCATGCGTGCGTAGGTGGCGCGTGAGCGCGCGTGTGTCGATGTCGGTGATCCCGGGCACGCTCCATCGCTTCAGGTACTCGTCGAGCGACGCCTCGCTCGAGTGATGGCTCGGCTCCGGACAGGCCCAGCGAGTGATGAAGGCGCGCACCCACGGTCGCGAGGACTCGGCGTCCGCGTCGCGCACGCCGTAGTTGCCCTGCAGGGGGTACGTCATGCAGATCATCTGGCCGGCGTAGGACGGGTCGGTGAGGACCTCCTGGTAGCCGGTCATAGCAGTGTTGAAAACGACCTCGCCCTGGCCGAAAACATCGGCGCCCAGCGCGAGACCGACGAACGACCGCCCGTCCTCCAGAACCAGGGCCGAGTACTTAGCCGGCAACGATCACCGCCTGGTCGAGGCCGTCCTCCTCGGCCACCAGCACCTCGATGCGCTCAGAGTCCGAGGTCGGCACGTTCTTGCCCACGTAGTCGGGGCGGATCGGCAGCTCGCGATGGCCGCGGTCGACGAGGACCGCCAGCTGAATCGCCCGCGGCCGCCCGAAATCGAGCAGCGCGTCCATCGCCGCGCGCGCGGTGCGTCCGCGGTGGATCACGTCGTCTACGAGCACGACCACCTTGCCGTCGACGTCGGGCACGTCGGACTTGAATCGATGCGCGGGCTCGCGCAGGTGGCGGTCGTCGCGATGCTCGCTCGTGTCGATCGCGCCAACCACGATGGGATGCCCCTCGAGCTCTTCCAGCTGCGCGGCCAGCCGCCGGGCCAGGTGATCGCCTCGCGAGAACACGCCCACCAGCACCACCTCCGTCAAAACCTGTAATTGCGCACAATCGCCTGATTTCGCTCATGAGAGCACTCGATCCAGCAGCGCCATGCGGATGTACATACCGTTTCGAGCCTGCCGGAAGTAGGCGGCGCGAGGGTCGGAGTCGATCTCCGGCGAGATCTCGTCGACACGCGGCAGCGGGTGCATGACGATCGCGGTCTTCTGCAGCATCGACATCGCGCGCGCGTCGATTCGGTAGATGCCCTTCACCTCGAGGTAAGAGGCCTCGTCGGGGAAGCGCTCCTTCTGGATGCGCGTCTGGTACACCACGTCGACCTGCGGCAGCACCGCATCCAGATCCTGCGCCTCTGTCCACGGCACGCGGTGCTCGTCGAGGTGGTCCTTGATGTCCTGGCGCATCGCGACTTGAGAAGGCGCGACGAAGGAGACGCGGATGTCGCGGAACTTGCTCAGGAGGTACGTGAGCGACCGCACGGTGCGGCCGTTGGCAAGGTCGCCGACCATGGCGATGCGAATGCCGTCGACGTGGCCGATCTCGTCGCGGATCGTGTACAGGTCGAGCAGCGCCTGCGTCGGGTGCTGGCCTGGTCCGTCGCCGGCGTTGATGACGGGCACGCTGCTCACCGCGGCCGCGCGCCGCGCGGCGCCCTCCTCGTAGTGGCGCAGCACGATGACGTCGGAGTAGCCGCTGACGATGCGGACCGTGTCCTCGATGGTCTCGCCCTTGGCCGCCGACGAGAACTCGCGCGCGTTGTCGGTGCCCATCGTGCGGCCGCCGAGCCGCAGCATCGCAGCCTCGAACGACAGTCGCGTGCGTGTAGACGGCTCGTAGAACAGCGCGGCCATCAGCTGGCCCTTCAGCCGGCCGGCGTAGCGATGCGGCTGGCTCTTCATGTCGTCCGCGAGCACGAAGAGCTCCTCGAGCAGCGCGCGAGAGAACTGCTGGCTCTCGATGATGTGACGCAGTCGCGAACCGACCGCCATCGGTTGCCTCCTTCCCGGCATCACCGTGCCGGACTTAAAGGTGGGCGGGGCTTTCGCGGAAGTTTATCAGCTACCGTAGATCGAGCCAATGACGAACCCAGCTGTGCAAGTCACGGTCACGACCGAGGTCGGCTATTGCCCCTTCTGCCGGCGCTCGCGAACGCTCCGTCGCGAGGAGCGGCACCTTGGCGGGCTCGTGCGCACCAACATCGATTGCGAGAGCTGCCACCGCACGCTGTCGAGCACCATGGGCGTGCC
>VBFW01000309.1 GCA_005880525.1 Chloroflexota bacterium
TACATCTTCCCAGCAAGAGGGTTGCGGCCGGGAATCGTTCCCGGCCGCCACGCACTTACTGGATCTGCCTTCCCGACGGAGAGACCACGTACCAGGGACCGCCGAAGCCGTTGATGCCCTGGCCGGTGACGTCGCCGGCTTTCTTGTCAGTGATGAAGTAGTAGAGCGGATGCCCGGCGTATGTGACCTGGGCCGTACCGTCCTTGCGCTGGGTCGTGCCCAGAAGAGCGGGGTTAGCGCCAGCTCCCGCCGATGGGGCTCCAGCCGTCAACACAGGAGGCCAGTACTGCACGCAGGCGGCGCTGTTGCAGCTCGAAGTCGCGCCCGAGTCGGCCACGAACAGGTACACGGTCCGGCCTTTCGAGTCGACGAGGATCTGGCCCAGCCGGCTGCTGCCGACCTGGATCTCAGTCCCAGTCGCGGCCGGCGAGACGGCTGCGGGCGAAGCGCTCGGCGCCGGCGATGGCTGCGCGCTTGGCGCTGCGGCGTACGGGCTCGACGACGCGCATGCCGCGGTGGCCAGCACGGCTGCTACAGCTGGCCCCAGTAACGCGAATGGTCTCTTCATCTTTCTCTCCTCCGAGTTTTCTCGCTCAGAAGAATCTTGCTCATGAGAGAGTTATTCCTGTTATCGATGGCTACAATTTCTACGTGGCCCAGCCCGACTGGACGGACGCGCTGTTGAACCGGCTGGCTGCCACCCGCTCAGCTCGAGAGATCGAGCCCTTCGAGGTCACGGCGCGCGTCTCGCGGCTCAGCTTGCACATCGCGCGGATTCAGGAAGAGTCGTTCGGCCGCCTCGGTCTGAACCGCGGAGAGGTCGGGGTGCTCGCAGCCCTCATGCTGGCCGGTCCCAAGCAGCGCCTCTCACCGACCCAGCTGTTCAAGGGCTTGATGCTTTCGTCTGCCGGCATCACCAGCAGGCTCGACCGTCTGGAGAGCCGAGGCTACCTCAAGAGGACGCGACACGCGACCGATCGGCGGAGCGTGCTGGTCGAGATCACAGAATCCGGCCGCAAAGTCCTTGACCAGGCGATCACGGCCGATGCGCGACGCGAAGCTGAGGCGGTCGCAGCGCTGAGTCGCACGGAGCGGCGGGACCTGGCTGCGCTCCTGCGGAAGTTGATCGCGGGGCTCGAGCCGGCCGGCGCCATCTAGCCAAGCGGCGCTACTGGCGTTCTGCGGTTTCTGGCGGGACGGGTCCGGCCCGGGCCTGGAGGATGTGGATCCCGGCGCCGATCGATGCCCCCAACAATGGGCCCGCGAGGTAGATCCAGAGGTCTGACCAGCCTCCGTGCTGGAACAGCGCTGCGCCCGCCGTGGCACCGAAAGCCACAGCGGGGTTGAAGGCCGCCCCCGAGATCGGCCCCACCGAGAAGGCGCCGACCGCGACGGTGAAGCCGATCGCCAGGCCGTAGTAAGAGTTTCCGGCGGTCTCCTTTGTCGCCGCGACATTGAGAACCACCAGCACCAGCGCTGCCGTGAAGACGAGCTCCGCGGCGACCGCGGTGTACCAGTAGACGCCAGCGCCTGGGTGGATGCCGCCGCTATGGCCCGTCAGCAGGAAGGCGAACCAGAACGCCAGCATCCCGGCGGCCAGCTGGGTCAACCAGTAGAGGCCCATCGTGGGCGGCGTGATCACGCCGCGCAGGAAAAGCCCGAAGGTCACCGCCGGGTTGTAGTGCGCCCCGGAGACGTGGCCTCCCATGTAGACCATCGCGGCGAGGGCCAGACCGATGACGAGCGGCGCCAGGGCGCCGGCCGGACCCGAAAGGGCGATGACGCTCAGGAACACGAACGTGCCCACGAACTCGGTCAGCAGCCGGGCGCGCATCGAAACCATCTCAGACGGGCCTGGCCGCCCTGGCCTTCTCCTCGAACACCTCGCGCATAGCGTCCTCGCCCGCGAGCACCGTGCCGTTCATCATCTGGCGCAGGCCCTCCGCGACCTCGGCATCCGCCGGCTCGTCCCAGAGGAACGAGCGCATGATGCTGGTCCGTCCGTCGCCTTCGTCGGCGATGCGGGTGGTGATGTACATGTCGGTTGGCTGATCGGAGTAGAGCGTCAGCTCCCTGCCAGGCTCGGTCGAAACGACCCGCAGGGTGACCACGCTGCCGCCGTGGTGGCAGTGGAACTCGCTGCCGAGCTCCTCGCCGCGCGCGCCGGGGATGACTACCACGTCGTCGGAGAAGAGATATCTCTGCATCACGTCGGGCTCGAGCATCAGTGAGTGGACGAGGTCTATCGGCGCGTCGACGGTGACCTCTGAGTTGACCTGCGCCTCCTCGGGCGCCACGCGCTGACGTTCCCGTGCCCGAGCTTCCTCCCAGAGGTGCGCGATCTCCTGATAGCCGCCCGATATCGCGCCGAGGTCGAACGATTCGGTGTGCGGCGTGAACCGATCGCGTATGCCGGTAGGCAGCCGGTCGAGCACCGCGTCAGTGACGAGCAGGTACTCCTTGGACGGGACGCTGTTCTTCAGCAGCCGGTGGGCGACGATCACGTCGGTGCCGTGGAGCTGCTCGACGCTGCCGAGGCGCTGGCGCGAGAACTTCCCGTGATGGACGACGAACTTCAGCTTGAGCATGCTGATGTTCGCGCAGGCGCTGCAAGGGCAGGTCGTGACCGCCTGCATGTCGCGCAGGCGGCGGTGAAACGCGACGAATGTGCCTTCGACCGCCGCGATGACCTCAGGTGTCGACAGCCCGCTGATGAAAAGGATGGCGTCGCCCTCGACCTGCGACACGTCCATGC
>VBFW01000300.1 GCA_005880525.1 Chloroflexota bacterium
GTCGACTTCGTGGTGAACGCGGTGCTGGCGGTGGCAGCCAGTCCGCCTCCTGATGCCAAGCCGCGGATCTACCACGTGGCGTCGGGAAGCCGGAATCCGCTGCGGTACCGCCGCTTTCCCGACATCGGCCGCGAGTATTTCGGCGAGAAACCGCTTCGCGACCGGTATGGCCAGGCGATCGGGGCGCCCACCTGGACGTATCCGACCCGGTCGGAGCTCGCCGCTCGGGCGCGGACCGCGCTCCGAGTCACAGAGGCGGCGCAGTGGGTGGTCGAGCGCCTGCCGCTTGGCGCGGGCGCGTCACCGCTGTCCGACAACCTGAACGCGGAGCGCGAGCGCCTCGAGCGCGGGCTGGGGCTGATCCAGCTGTACGGCGTCTACACCGAGGTGGACTGCATCTTCGACACTCGCAATCTCATCTCGGTGTGGGACAAGCTCTCGCCCGCCGAGCAGAAGACCTTTCCGTTCGATCCCGCGCTGTACACGTGGGACCACTACATGAAGGACGTGCACATCCCGACGGTGCTGCGAATGTCGCGGCAGGAGACCGCGGCGCGGCGGGGCAAGCAGCCCACCGGCTCGACTCTGGTGAAAGCGGCCGGTGATTCGGTGCGCTCTGCGATCGACCGGCGCAGCGGTCGGTCGGACGTGCTGGCCGTGTTCGACGTCGACGGCACATTGGTAGAGACGAACGTCGTCGAGTACTTCTTGTGGATGCGCTTGCGCGCGCAGCCGCTCGAGGACTGGCCTTCGTTCATGGCCGAGATGCTGCGCGAGGCGCCGCGGTGGCTGTACCTGGAGCGGCGGTCGCGCGCTGAATTTCAGCGGTCGTTCTATCGGCAGTACGACGGCCTCGATTACGAGGTGATGCGCCGGTTGGGACGCGAGGCGCTGAACGCTGTCACGTTGCGACGCGTGTATCCCGAGGGCATGCGGCGCATCCGCGAGCACAAGCGCGCCGGCCATCACGTGCTGCTGTTGACGGGCGCGCTGGACGTGGTCGTGGAGCCGCTGGCGGAGCTGCTGGAGGTCGAGGTCGACTGCGCGCATCTGCTGGAGAAGGACGGGCGCATGACCGGCGACCTGCAGTCGCCGCCGCCGGCGGGTGAGGCGCGCGCCACGCTGCTGGAGGAGTACGCGTCAAGCCACGGCCTCGTCTTGTCGGAGAGCTTCGCGTACGCGGACTCGCTGTCCGACCTGCCGATGCTGGAGCTGGTGAGCACGCCGGTCGTCGTCAACCCCGACGCGCGCCTGTCGCAGGTGGCGGGGCAGCGAGGCTGGCGCGTCGAGCGCTGGCGCATGGCGCCGGGCAACTGGCGGCCGCCGATGCCCGACCCGCGATCGCCGGAGTATCGCGAGGCGGTGAGGCGCTAGATGCTGGCGCTGACCTATCACCGGTCGGTCCCGGCGTTCGCGCTGGTGCGCGCGTCGGGCGGCAACCCCGAGGTGGCGACCTCGGCGCTGTCGATGCTGCACCTGGGCGACGTGCCGGAGCCCGAGCTGCCGGCCGCGGGTTGGATGCGCGTGCTGCCCTCTCTGTCGGGCATCTGCGGGTCGGACCTGGCGGCCATCGGGGGTCACGCGTCGCTCTACCTCGATCCGCTGACGTCGTATCCCTTCGTGCCAGGGCACGAGGTGGTTGGGGTGCTGGAGGACGGGAGCCGGGTGGTGATCGAGCCCGCGCTGGGCTGCGTCGTGCGCGGCATCGAGCCGCTCTGCCCGCGATGCGCGGAAGGCCGGCCGGGACTCTGCTACAACGCGACCGAAGGGCCGATCGAGGTGGGGCTGCAGACCGGTTACTGCGCCAGCACCGGAGGCGGATGGGGGGAGGTGCTGGTCGCCCATCCGTCGCAGGTGCACGCGGTGCCGGCCGCGCTGACCGATGAGGCGGCGGCTTTGATCGAGCCGTTCGCGTGCTGCGTGCATGCGGCGTTGCGTGGCGGCGCGTCGAAGTCCGATGTGGTCGTGGTGGTGGGCGCCGGAACGATCGGGCTTCTGACGGTCGCGGCGGTGAAGATGTTCACGCCGCCGAAGCGCCTGATCGCGGTAGCCAAGCATCCGACGCAGCGCGACCTGGCTCTGGCGCTGGGCGCGGACGCGGTGATCGCCCCGGCCGACGCGTTTCAGCGAATCCGCTTCGCCACCGCGGCGCGCCGGCTGGATGGCGTGGATCGATCGTTGCTTCTCGGCGGCGCCGACATCACGTTTGAATGCGTGGGTCGCGCCGACTCGTTGAGCGACGCGGTCCGCTTCACGCGCGAGGGCGGTGTCGTGGTGGCGGTCGGGATGCCAGGTGACGAGCGCGTCGACTGGGCCGCGATCTGGCAGCGCGAGCTCACTGTCATGGGCGCATACGCGTATGGCTCGGAGCCGAAGCGCAAGGGCCGGCGCACGTTCGAGCTGGCGCTCGAGGCCGCGCCCGAATTGCATCTGGAGCGTCTTGTCGGGCCGCTGTTCTCGTTGGGCGACTACCGCGACGCGATCGCGTACGCGATGAGTGCGGGACGGCTCGGCGCCGTGAAGGTCGCGTTTGATCTGCGAGGATTACGTGCT
>VBFW01000010.1 GCA_005880525.1 Chloroflexota bacterium
TGTTTCCCAAGCTTTGCTTTGGCATGACCGTCAGTCGGACGACGTCGTCGAGCGCCCGGCCCCGATCGAGCAGCCGGCCCCGACCGACCTCGAAGACCCCCTGGGCTCCTACCTCAAGGAGATCAGCCGCGAGAGGCTGCTGACCAAGGAGGAGGAGGTCCAGCTGGCGAAGCAGATCGCCAAGGGCTCTCGTGAGGCCCGGCGCCGAATGACCGAGGCCAACCTGCGCCTGGTGGTCTCGATCGCCAAGAAGTACCAGAACCGCGGCATGCCGCTGCTCGACCTCATCCAGGAGGGCAACCTGGGCCTGATGCGGGCGGTCGAGAAGTTCGACCACCGACGGGGCTACAAGTTCTCGACCTATGCCACCTGGTGGATCCGCCAGGCGGTGCTGCGCTCGATCGGCGACCAGGCGCGCACGATCCGGCTGCCCCTCCACATGGGGGACCGGCTGAACAAGCTCATGCGTGTGACCCAGCGCCTGACCGAGGGTCTAGGCCGCGTGCCGACCGATGAGGAGCTTGGCGAGGAGCTCGCCTCGACGAAGCTCGAGGTTGAGGAGCTGCGCAAGCTGGCGCGGGACGCCGTCTCGCTCGAGACGCCGATCAGCGACGAGAGCGACACCGAGCTCGGGCACCTGCTCGAGGATGAGAGCGCCGAGTCGCCGGCCGACGCAGCCACCGACGCCGACATGCGCCGGCAGCTGGACGACGTCCTGCAGACTCTCGACGCGCGCGAGCGGAGGGTCGTGCAGTTGCGCTTCGGCCTGCTCGACGGCCACCAGCGCTCGCTGGACGAGATTGCGCGCCGGCTCGGTGTCAACCGCGAGCAGGTCCGCAAGATGGAGCGGATGGCGCTCGACAAGCTGCGCCACGCTGGTCAGGCCGAAGGCCTGCGCGCGTACGCGGGCTGACGACTAGAGCGCCGACACCGCCACGTCGACGTGGCGCGTGCGGGGGCCGTCCCACTCGCATAGGAAGACCGCCTGCCACTGACCGAGCGCGAGGCGGCCTCCTCTCACCGGCGCAGCGCACTCCGGTCCCACCAGCGCGGTCTTGATGTGGGAGTCGGAGTTGCCCTCCGCGTGCTCGAAGCCGGCGTCCTTCGGCACCATCCGCGCGAGCTGCGCCTCGATGTCGTGCGCGACGTCGGGGTCGGCGCCTTCGTTGATCGTCACTCCGGCCGTCGTATGCGGAACGAACACGTGACATGTGCCCTCCGCGACACCTGACTGGTTGACGGCGAGCGCAACCTTCTCCGTCACGTCGACCAGCTGCGCGCGGCGGCTCGTGCGAACCTCGAACGTGACCCACCCCACGGATTTGAGGGTACCGGCTCGCGGTTTACCTGGAGAAGCTGAGCTGGGCCTCGATCGTCACGGCCGGCTGCACCGTGGTGAAGCCGATCGACGGCGGCTGCACACCGAAGTCGGTCATGTTGGTCTGGATGGTCGCGACCAGTTGAGGCGCGCCGTTAACGACGCGCAGCTGAACGGTCGCGGTAACGGTCTTGGTCACGCCGTGGATGGTGAGGTCGCCGGTCACCGGAAATGTGACCGTCTGGCCGCTGTCGGCGCCGTTCGGGATCGCGACCGGCTGGAGCTTGAGCACGGCGCTCGGAAACTGGTTGACGCCGAGTGACTGCTGCACGATGCGGTCGCGATTGGTGACGTTGTAGCCCGCGACCGAATCGACGCTCGCCAGCCCGCTGAGCTGAACCGTGACTGTGCCGCCTGAAAGCTGGTACGAGCTTTCCGACTGGGTGATGGTCAGCTGTCCGGTCACGGAGCTCGTGCGCGCCACGGCGTCATGTGTCGACGCCTGGCCGACGAACTGTTCCCTGACCCGATATCCCGCCAGCGATCCGGAAGCGACCTGCCACACACCCGCGAAGCCCGACGTGGTCGTGCCGGCCGGCGAGGGAGAGGCGGCCGCCGGCGCAGAGGGTGACGGCGACGCGAACGACAGGGCCGGCGGGCTCGTGCGCAAGCCTGAGAAGAAATAGACGTAGCCCGCCGCGCCGCCGGCGAGTACGACGAGGGCCACCCCCGCCAGGATCGGGATCAACAGTCTGCGAGGCACGGCGGCAATCTTGAACCGGCCCGCTGGTAGTCCGCTGGGCGATTCCTGGGAGAAAGCTGGGAGCCCGCGCCAGGCCGCTCGTGCGAACTGCGCGCAAAAGTGCTAAACCAATTGATGGCTGTCGGTTTCGACAATTTCATATGCGGGGGTGGTTTGACATGTCGGATGTCGCGTCTTATTCGGCCATGGCGCCCGAGGAACGGCGAAAACAGATGTTGCGGGCGGTCGTCGCCAGCACGGTAGGCACCTCGATCGAGTGGTACGACTACTTTCTGTTCGCCACGATGGCGGCGCTCGTTTTCCCGGCGCTCTTCTTCCCGAAGTCGGACCCAGTTACAGGGACACTGAACAGCTTCGGCATTCTCTTTGTTGGTTTCCTGGCACGGCCCGTCGGCGCCTGGTTGTTCGGAACATATGGCGACCGCATCGGGCGCAAGGCCACGCTCATCGCGACGCTGATGTTCATGGGAATCGCAACGTTCCTGATCGGACTGATGCCGACCTACTCGTCTATCGGTCTGGGTGCCGCTGCCATCCTGATCGTCCTGCGCGCGTGCCAGGGCATCGGCGTGGGCGGTGAGTGGGGCGGCTCGGTGCTGATGTCCATGGAGTGGGGAAGCCAGAAGCGCAAGGGCTGGCTCGGCAGCTGGCCGCAGTTTGGAGTACCGATCGGACTCGTCCTCGCTAACGGCATCACCGCCCTGACGGTGACGATGGCCGGCCCCGCGACCTTTAACGCCTGGGCATGGAGGTTGCCCTTCCTTTTGAGCATCGTCCTCGTCGGCGTCGGTCTCTACATCCGGCTCGGGATCATGGAGACGCCCGTCTTCAAGGCACTGCTGCAGGAGCGCCGCATCGAGCACGCACCTGTCAGGGAGGTTATCCGGCGCAACTGGAGAGAGATCATCCTCAGCGCTCTGCTGCGCCTCCCCGAGCAGGCGCCGTTCTATCTGTTCACGACATTCGTGTTCACCTTCGGCGCGTTTGCGACCAAGCTCGACAAGCCGTTCCTGACCTGGGCGGTCAGCACGGCGGGGCTTGTGTCCTTCATCACGATTCCTCTGTTCGGCCACCTGTCGGACGTGATTGGACGCAAGACGATGTATTTGATCGGCATCGCCGTCATGGCGGTATGGGGCTTCGTTTACTTTGGCCTCTTTGCCGCCGGCGTCGCGACCGTCGTCTTTGTCGTGATCGCCCTTTCTCTCATCCCGCACGACATGCAGTACGGACCGCAGGCGGCCCTCATCGCCGAGAGCTTCACCGGTCGCTTGCGCTACAGCGGAGCGTCGCTCGGATATCAGCTCGCTTCAGTCATCGCCGGCGGTCCGGCGCCGATCATTGGGTTGTACCTCTGGTCGGGGAAGTACGAGTTGTTCGGCGCTTCATTTGTCTCGCCGTTCCCGACCAAGACGCCCTTTACGATCAGCGCGTACATCCTCATCTGCTGCGTCATCGGGTTCGCGGCCACTCTTGCACTGAAGAACCGCCAGGCCCTTGACCACACGAAGGAGTACGAGGAGCAGGGGGAGACGGAGGCCGCCGGCGCGCGTCGCCCAGTCATGGGCTGACAAACATTCGTCGCGGACACCTGGAGGCGCCGCCGGTGCGGCGCCTCTTTTCATGTGGCGGCTTGCCTTTCGAGGCTTTCCGGTACCCGCGCTCCTCGGGAGGTGCGCAGGATCACGAGCGACACGGCCAGCACGCAGGCCGAGAGCCCCGTGATGACGATGAAGTCGGCCCGGAGGCCCGCGGCCAGCTGGGCGTGAGCGGCCAGAGGATCGCGCGCGGAGCCGAGGTACAGCTGCAGCAGCACCCCCATCAGCGACACGCCGACCGCGCCGCCGATGGTGCGCGAGAACTGGTTCAGCGCTGTGGCTGCGCCACGCCGGTTCCACGCGACGCTCGACTGGATGACGATGAGCAGAGGTGCCGTGAAGAGACCCATCCCGCAACCGATGACCAGCGAGCCGGCGGTCATCCAGAACGCGCCGAGCGTCGCCGGCGCCAGCGCGAGCATGAGGCTGCCGGCGACAAGCGCGAGCGCCCCGGCCAGCACCAGGCGCTGATAGCCGACCCGGACAAGCATGAAGCCCGCCGTTGTGGAGGTCACCGGCCATCCGATCGACATCGCGCCGACCGCTACCCCTGCCGCGTATGGACTGCCACCCAGCACCTGCTGCACGTAAAGAGGCACGTATGCGGTGACCCCGAACATCACGGTGCCGGCGATGGCCCCGACCATGACGGCGGGTCCGATCACGGGACTCCGCAGCAGGTCGAGGGGCAGCAGCGGCCGGCGGCTGCGCATCTCGACGAGGCCGAATGCAGCCAGCATTGCGGCGCCGGCGCCGATCGCCCACCACACCGGCGCCGCGGTCTGGCTACCGGTGCCGAGGCCCCAGAGCAGCAAGCCGATGCCTGCGGTGAGAAGGATCGCGCTGCGCACGTCGATGCCGGCGTCGACGACGGCCTCGGGGCGCCGTTCGCGGTGGCTGAAGATGAGCGTGCCCGCCACCAGGCCGATCGGCAGGTTGATCAGGAAGATCCACCGCCAGCCGATCGTGGACACGAAAACCGCGCCAAGGGCCGGGCCGATCACCGCCGCCACGGCCCACATGCTGCTGAAGAAGCCCTGCAGCCGCGCTCGCTGCGGCAGAGGAAAGATGTCTCCGACGAGCGTGAAGACGACAGGCTGGATACAGCCCGCCCCGACGCCCTGCAGAGTTCGAAACACGATGAGCGCGGCCATGCCGGGGCTGGCGGCACACAGCATGGAGGCGGTCACGAAGATCGTGATGCCTGTCAGCAGCACCAGGCGGCGGCCGTAGCGATCGGCGAGTCGGCCCCAGATCGGCACGGTAGTGGTCGCGGTGATCAGATAGCCGCTGAAAACCCACGGATACAGCTGGAACTCGCCGAGTTCGCGGGCGATCGTGGGCAGCGCCGTGCCGACGACCGTCGAATCCATGGCAGCAACGAAGAGCGACAGCATCAGCCCTGCCATGACGCGCACCAGATCCCCGGTCCAGTTGAGGCGCGTTATCGCCGGCGAGCTCACGCGATCAGGCTACCGGCAGCTACTCCTACAGCGACTTGAGGAGGAACGCGTTGTGCAGACTCACCAACGCGAGAGCGACGGTGCTGCCGCGGATGGCGGCCAGCGTGAAGACGTAAAGGGCGACAGCGCCGGGGCGCTCGGTGCGCACCCAGCGCAGCGTCAGGAGGACCGCTGCCGCCCCCGCCAGCACCAGGGCGAACTTCACAAAAACGAACATCATCAGTCCGCCTTCGTTGATGACTGCGGCGCTGATGGGCATCGCCTCAACGGCGCCGCGTGCTCGTCCCATCGCGGTGGTGAGGATGTCGGTGGACTGGATCGCTCCGAGCAATCCGATCCAGATGAGGCCCAAACGATGCCACGTGATCAATCAATTTGGACAACGCGGGCGCTCAGCGAAGCACTCTGCATCAAAAGGCGCACAGCAATCCCTAAGGCTCCGCACAGGACATGTTTGGTCGCGCGCGGGATCTTCGCCGCATGTCAATCAACACACGCCCGACCCAGACCGAAGACGTCCACTTCCGTGTCATCGCCCCGCGGCCGACACCCGTCCCCACCCTGCACAGGCCCGCGCTCGACATCGTCGTGCCGGTCCACAACCAGGAGCAGGAGCTCGCGCGCGCGGTTCGGAAGCTGAGCTCATTGCTCCGCCACGCGTTCCCGTTCTCGGCCCGAATCACGATCGTCGACTGCGCGAGCACCGATTCCACGCGCGAGGTCGCCACAGCGCTCTCGGCCGAGCTCGCCGGGGTTCGGCTCATCCATCTGAACCAGGAGGCGCACGGCCGTGCGCTGGCAGCGGCGTGGATGACGAGCGACGCGAGGGTTGTCGCCAGCGCCGGCCTCGACATCGACGTCTCAAACGTGCCCCAGCTGATCGCGCCGGTGATCTCGGGCCACAGCGAGATCTCGATCGGCGGCCGCTTCAAGGCGCTGCGCGCAGACGTTGCCCGCCGGCTCATCCCGACCGTGCTCAGTCGCAGCCGGCTCTTCGAGATCGAGCTGCTGCTGCGTGCGAGGCGTGCCGGAATGCGGATTCACGCTGCCTGAAGCCCGCTCGAGGCCTGTTTTACGCAAATTGATTTGACGCGGAGCCCGTTCGGGGCCTAGCGTCGAGGGCCGACATGAGATTCCTGCGCAGGACCACGCTGGCCGCCGTCGGGTCGGTGGCGATGCTCGTTGCCACGCACATCGGGGCGTTTGCGGCGCTCGATCCCTACGCCGGGAGCGGCTACGACTTCTCCTATGTGCAGTGCGGCGTGTCGGCTCCCTCGGCGCAGTTCGGGATCGCCGGCGTGAACGGCGGCTACCCGTTCACCTACTACAACGGATGCCTGTCGGCCGAGTACAGCGCGGCGCCTGCGGGCCACGCGTCCCTTTATGTCAACACTGGCTACGACCCCAGCTACACCGCGATCGACGGCCGGCACATGGAGGAGGACTGCGCGGGGGCATCAAGCGAGGTCAACGCGACGCCCGCCCAGCAAGCCGCGTGGGCGGTCGGGTGCAGCGAGGCGGAGCGCGACGTCGGGTACGCGACGAGCCAGGGCGCAGTCGGCCCGGCAGCGTGGTGGCTCGACGTCGAGACCTCCAACAGCTGGTCGACCTCAGACCTGAGCCTGAACCGCTACACGATCGAGGGCCTCGTCACCCGGCTGCGCGCGTCCACCTCGGCGCCAATCGGCATCTACTCGACCTCTTATCAGTGGGGTGTGATCACGGGCGGGTATCAGCCGGCTGTCGACGCGACGTGGATCGCGACCGGGCAGCGCACGCTGAAGCGCGCCCGCTCGTACTGCACCGCCGCGAGCTTCACCGGCGCGCCGGTCTGGCTCGTGCAGTACGTCGCGTCTTACGACCACGATTGGGCCTGCTAGGCCACATCCCAGTACCTCAGTTGAGGTAGGCCGAATTACCACTTCGGTGGTTGGCGGCGCTCCCGGCCCCGGTCGATCATGGGAAAGCCGGCTTGCATTTAAGCCGTGGGGGTGAGATTTCTTTGTCAGCGGGAACGTGGCTGCACCGCGCCAATGATTCTCACGAACACGCTCAGCGACGGCTGCCGGCAGGGGGTGTGCTGCTGGACGGAGCGGTCAAGCTGAGCTGACCGCCCGTGCCGGGAGGGCCGGGCGGGTCCCGGTCCTCCCCCAGCGTGCGAGGACGCGGCATCACGATTTGTATACAAACGCACGATATCGGCGGCGAATAAGGCGCGTTTGTATACAAACGCTGCAATCGCGGAACATCTGAGTGACGTGCGCATCCTGGCGGTCGCTGACGAGGTGGCCGAGTCGCTCTATGGCGACACCCTCAAGGAGCTGCGGCCGGACCTGATCCTGGCCGCCGGGGACTTGCCGTTCGACTACCTGGAAAACCTGGTCAGCCGCACCGATGTGCCGCTGCTCTACGTGCCGGGCAACCACGACCCCGCGCTGAAGCTCGGCGACTCGACGTTCGAGGGTCTGTCGCCGAAGTACGACGGCAGCGGACCGCCTGGGTGCATCAACGTCGACGGGCGCATCGAGCAGGCGGCCGGATTGTGGATCGCTGGCCTGGGCGGATCGATCCGCTACAACGAAGGGCCGAACCGCTACACCCAGCGTGAGATGCGCTGGCGTGCCCGGAAGCTTGCGTGGCGCGCGCGCCTCAGCCGCCGGCGCATCGACATCCTGCTGACCCACGCGCCCGCGGCTGGACTAGGAGACGCGGGCGACCCCGCGCATGTCGGCTTCGACGCGTTTCACCGGCTCGTCCTCAGGCTTCGACCGCGGATGCACATCCACGGGCACGTGCGGAAGTTCGGCCCGAAGAACGAGGACCTGCGCCTGGGCGAGACGGTGATCGTCAATGCGATCCCGTACCGCGTCCTCGAGCTCTAGCGCTCGTCCGAAGCGCGATCTGTATACAGCCGCGGGTTATTTCCGCGAAATTCGCTGCGTTTGTATACAAATCGCGGCTTCGCTGGTCGCCGAAGTCGATGACAGCGTTTCTCATTTGATGCGGATCGTCTGTGCTCTTGGGTTCGTGGCGCTGTGCGCGGCCGCGTGCACGCAGGGCGTGGTGAGCGCGCAGAGCAGCGACATGTCGCTGCCGCCGCTCGACCAGCAGATGACCATCGACCCCGGCACGCCGCCGTCCCCATCCATCGACCCCAACGCGCCGCCGCTCGACCTGCGTGTGGTCAAGTCGATGATCTATGCATCCGCGGTCAAGCACCGGGTGAATCCGTACCTGGTGATGGGACTCGGCTGGTGGGAGAGCGGCTGGAACCAGTCAGCGGTCTCGTCCGCGGGCGCGATCGGGGTCATGCAGATCATGCCCGCAACCGGCGACTCCGAGGGCCCGATGCTGATGCGGCGGCAGGTGAACATCCACGACCTTGCCGACAACATCGAGCTTGGGGCGGCCATCATCAAATACAACCTCGACGGATACCATGGCGACCTCGTGAGAGCGCTCGCCGACTACTACGGCGGTCCGACCATGGCCACCGACTGGAACCACCTTCGCGCAGACGCGAAGCGCTACGTCTACGGCATCTACCAGCTGGCGGTCGCGTTCCGCGACGGTCGGGGACCGGTCTAGCCGGCTACCGCGTCAGCACCGCTTGCGTTTGCGTGACCTGCGCCACGCGCTTGCCGGCGGCGTCGTAGAGGTCGGTCTGGACCACGATGGTCGAGCGCCCCACGTGCAGGGGCCTGGCGACCGCCTCGACGGTGCCCTCGCGCACCCCGCGGAAGAAGTTCGTCTTCGACTCGATGGTGCTCGTCAGCGCTCCGTCGGGCAGGTTGAGGAACGCGCACAGCGCTCCCGCGGTGTCGGCCAGGGCCATGACAACGCCCCCATGCAGCACGCCGCCCGACGTGCACAGGTGCTCGGCCCATGCGAGCCGGGCGCGCACCTCGTTGCGGTCGGCCTCGGCGAGCTCGATGCCCAGGTGCCGCGCGAACGGCATCGTGTCGATCAGCGCGTCCAATTTCGTGATTCCTCCGGGTACGCGCGCGCAACACGCGCGGCAGTGCGGGCGTTGTTGGTCACGACCTGGACGTTCAGGTCGAGCGAGCGGCCATCCGACAGCTCGGCCATCATCGCCAGCAGGCGCGGGGTCACGCCAGCGCCCTCGATCTCGCCAGCACGGGCGATCGCCTGCGATACGAGGTCGTCGGCGCCCTCGAGCTCCGCCGGCGGAGGCACTGCGACCACGATCCCGCGCGTCCCGGTGGCCCATGAGGCAGCCAGCACGCGCGCGGCGTCAACGGCATCGGCAACTCGTGCCGAAACCGGGTGTCCGCTGCTCGAAAGATAAAAAGCGGGCACCTCGTCGCAATCGAAGCCGAGCACAGGGACGCCCAGGCTTTCGAGCCGCTCGAGGGTCAGGCCGATGTCGAGGATGATCTTCGGCCCGGCGCAGAACACTGCGACTGGAGTGATCGCGAGCTCTTGCAGGTCCGCTGACTGGTCCTCGGGGTGGCCGCGGTGCACGCCGCCGATGCCGCCGGTGGCCATGAACCGGATGCCCGCCATCCAGGCGGCGCGCATGGTGGCCGCAACCGTTGTCGCGCCGGCTTTCTGATGCACGAGGGCCGGACCGAGATCGCGTGACGACACCTTCTCGGAGCCGGCCGCGATGCGCTCGATGTCGGCCCTGGTCAGGCCGACCCTCACGCACCCGTCGAGCACCCCGATGGTGGCAGGCACCGCACCTTCGTCGCGGATGACCGCCACGCAGCCCAACGCCGCCTGCAGATTGTGGGGCGCCGGCAGGCCCTGGCCGACGATCGATGTCTCCAGCGCGACCACCGGCCGCCCGCGCTCGAGGGCTTCGGCAACTTCCGTCGAAACCTGCAGGAAGTCGCTCATGCCGGACGCGCTCCGACCTTCGCCACCGCGGCCGCGGCCACCCGCACTGCATGCTCGCCCGCGCGCTGCGGACCTTCGCCGGACACGATCGCGATGCAGAAGTCCATCGCGACGGGCATCGCGTCGGCCTCGGCAGCGGTCGCAAACAAGATGTCGGGCTTGATTCGCGCCAGCTCCGACATCATCCGCGCCGGCCCGTAGTCGACCAACCCTGCCACCGACGACAGGTCGACCGACACGCGACCCCGGCCGAGGCGAACCATCTCCACCGCGGTGCGCGCTGCGGTCGCAAGGGGTTCGCGGAACAAGGAGTACGCGGGCACGTGGATCAGGTCCACGCCCACGAACCACTCGGGCCGCAGGTCGTCGCGGCGCAGCCCGACGCTCGCCCCGCGCTGCGTCGCCATGGTCCGCTCACCGCCGGGCCCGATGAGAACGGCGATGGCCCCGGTGGGCTCGGCGGCTCGCACCGCGTGCACCTCCACGCCGCCGGCCTCCAGCTCCGCCACCAGCCGCCGGCCCGCGTCGTCGTCGCCGACGCGAGTGACAAGGCGCGATCGCTCGCCAAGCGAGGCCGCCCAGGCACAGAAGTTCGCAGCCTGACCGCCACCGCCGACGCGTATCGCCGCGGGCGTGTCGTCGTTGGTACGAAGTTCACCATGAGGCGCAATCGTGATGTCGAGCACGAGGTCACCGATTGCGGCCAGCAGCACCTCAAGAGGATAGTCGCGGCTTTCTCTGATGGAAATCTCAGCCGGGCCTGCTCTAATCTCTGGTTGACAAGGGTGGGGACCCGAACGCCAGCCGGCGCCACGACGCGTGCCTCTCGGAAGGCGGCGACGAATCGTCGCCTACAAGGGGAATCGAAGCCTGCGCCGGCTCCGCTGATCAAGCTCAGCGCGGTCAGAAAGCTGTTCGGCAAGCGCGTCGTGATCGACAAGCTCCACCTCACTGTCGCGCCGGGCGAGCTGGTCGAGGTGACGGGTCCCAGCGGAGCGGGGAAGACCACGCTGCTGCGTCTGCTGCACGGCCAGCTGCGGCCGACCGCCGGCGAGGTATGGGTCGAGGGACGAGCGCTGCACAAGTGGTGGCGCCGCGACCTCGACCGCATCCGGCACGACGTTTCGTTCCTGTTCCAGGAGCAGCGCCTGCTCGGCCGCCTGACCGCGCTCGAGAACGTGGTGCTTGCGCTGATGGTGAACGAGCCCGACACCCCCTATCGCGAGATCCAGCAACGCGCGTCAGGCGCGCTCGACGCGCTGGGTGTGGGGCACCGCCGGGATGCTTACCCGCACCAGCTGTCCGCGGGGGAGCGGCAGCGCGTGGCCGTGGCTCGAGCGCTCGTGAGCCGGCCGCGCGTCCTGCTGGCGGACGAGCCGTTCACCGCGATCGACAGGGACAACGCGCAGGTCGTGGCCCGCATGCTGGAAGAGGCGGCGGCGCACGGGACCGCGGTGGTCGTCGCGACGCATCGGCCCAGCGGGCGCGCTTCGCGCGTGGTCCGCCTGCCCGACGGCGTCGTGGAGGAGGGCAACCACCGGCCGGCGCCGGCCAACGGCTCGCGCGCGGCCAAGCTCGGCTGGCGGCGGCTCGTCGAGTCGAACGGGCACAGCAACGGCCAGTCCAATGGCCAATCGAACGGCCACTCGAACGGCCACTTCAACGGCAAGGCCCGCGCCAACGGACACAAGAACGGCTCGGCCTCACCGGCGCGGCCCGCTGCGGTTCCGCGCTGGAAGCGATATAGCGCCCTTGTCGAGAACAGCTTTCGCCTGGTCGTTCTCGGTGGCCTGCGCAGCTGGCGGCGTGACCTGCGCTTCAACGCACCGGCGATGCAGACGCTCGCGATGGTGCTCCTGCTGTGCGGCCTGCTGGCGCTCGTGGGCATCTCGCTCGGCCGCTCGGCAGCCACCGCGGAGGTGCAGGCCTCGACCGTGCGCGTCTATCTGAGCGAGAACGCCACTGACGGCCAGATCAGCGCCTTGAAGGACAAGTTCACCGCCGACGCGCGCGTCGCGTCGGTACGCCAGGTGAGCGCCGCGGAGGCGAAGCAGGAGGCGAGCGGCCGGCCCGGGCTCAGCACGCTGGCCGGCCTCAGCGACTCCAACCCGTTTCCGGCCAGCCTCGATGTGCGCGTGAAGCTCGTCACCGAGGTCAGCGCGGTCGCCCAGATCGCGAACGGCGACCCAGCGGTCGATCCGGCCTATCCGACCTCGTACGACCCTGACGTGTACGGCCGCCTGCGCAGCATCGCGATCGGGGTGGGCCTGGTCGGAGGCGTGCTGCTCCTGCTCTTTGCATTCATCGCCTACGCGGTCACCGCCAACTCGATGCGAGCGGTCGCGGCCGCGCGTCGCGAAGAGTTGACTACCCTGCGGCTCCTCGGCGCGCGCCACTGGATGCTGCGAGATCCGTTCGTGATCGAAGGCTTGATGACAGGCGCAGTCGCGGGGTTGGTCGCAGGCGCGCTTGTCGCAGTCGCCTACCTGCTGGCGATGCGCTTCGCCGACGCGACGTACGTGCAGCTGCTGCCCGGCGTGGGCCTTACCGCCACGCGCTTTGTGATCGCCGGGGTCGTCATCGCCGGCATGGTGCTAGGCATAGCGACCGCCGTCCTCAGCTTCAGGCGCGTGCGAGCGTGAGACGCGTAGCCGCGCTGGCGCTGGCGGCCGCGATTTGCGCCGCATCGCTCGCGCTTCGCGTGCCGGCACCGGCTGCCGCAACGACCGTATGCCCGAGCCCCAGCCCGAGCGCAACCGCGACCGATGCGCGCACATGCGCGCAGGCGGCACTCGACCAGTTGACGCAGCGTCTCGGCGGTGACCTGGCCGCAGCGCTGACCACACAGCACCACCTGAGCGACACTGTCGCCGCCGCGACGGTGCGGGCGCAGCTGCTCGCCGCCGAGGTCGCCCAGGAGGAGCTGACGATCAGGAATCTGCAGAACCAGATCGCCGCGCTCGATGAGCAGATCGCGAGCCTGGAGCTGCGCATCGACAACGAGCGGGCGCAGGTGAAGGCGCTGGCGCGTGCGATGTATCGACGCCCCTCGTCGTTTCTCGACATCCTCGCGAGCTCGGGCAACCTCGCCGACGCCCTGACCGCGACGGGGGACATGGTGATCGCCGGCCAGCGCGCGCACGCGCTGCAGGAGCGGCTCGCGAACGACCTGGTCACGGTGCAGGCGGACCGCGATGCTCGTCAGTCGGATCTCGATGACGAGCAGGCGAGGCTAGACCAGGTTCAGGGAAGCGTCGACGAGCTCGCGACCATCCAGGTGCAGATCGACACTCTCACCAATCAGCTGGCGGCGCTGATCGCCCACATCCGCAGTACGGTGGCCCAGCTTCCCAACATCTCGTCGGACGTGGCGGCGCAGGTCACCAGCCTGATGGAGCAGCAGGAGGCGAACCTCAGCCAGCAGTCGCAGTCGGCCGCCTGGGCGCTCGCAGGCGTCGGGGGCGGCGACGCGATGGCGCTGATGGCGCTGCCCGCCGGGTTCGGGCCATATGGCCTGCAGCTGTCGTGGCCGATCATTGGCGGCACCCTGACGCAGCCCTTCGGCCCGACCACGTTCGCGCTGGAGCCGCCCCTCGGACAGTACCCGCACTTCCACACAGGCATCGACATCGCGGCCCCGTCCGGAACGCCAGTGCTGGCCGCAGCCGACGGTCTCGTGGTGGCGGTCCTGCACACGCGCTACAACGGCGCGGTCATCGACCCGCTGGCTTACCTGCCGCCCCGGTAGAGGTCTGCGCTCGGCGCGTTCGGCGAGTGGATTCGCTGGCCGATGAGGCGCGCGCATTCACGCATCAGCTCGAGCAGCTCGTCCTCGATCTGGACCTGGTCCTTGCTGGCTCCGCACAGGGTCCCGAACCACTTGCCTTCGACTGTGAACACGGGATAGGAGACGAAGGTCCGGATGTCGAGCAGCCGGGCGACGCTGCTGCGCGGATACGCCTTCTGCGCGTCTGGGGTGTAGTTCGGCACGCCGCCCTCGGAGACGAACCTGCACACGCCTTCAGACCAGGGCAGCGAGATGTCCTCGGGGATGTGGAAGACGTCGCTGCTGTTGAACGAAAACAGGATTCGCTGCTCGTCCTCGTCCAGCCTCGTCTCAGCGAGGTAGGTGGAGCTGAGGCCCGTGAGCGCGGCCAGCCTCGCCAGCAGCCCACGCGCCACGCTCTCCAGGTCCTCGCCCGATGCAGCCACCTCGGCGAGCAGCTCCCGTGCCGTCGGAGCCATGTCGTAAACATAATCGGCTATCGTTCGGCGCCACGCCGATGAGGACCTTCGTCCCAGCGCTGACGGTGATGCTCCTTGGCATGGCTTGCGGGTCGAGCTCGCCTGCGTCCGACGATGGGCCGCTCACGATCCGGCTCGGCTATTTCCCGAACCTCACCCACGCGCCCGCGCTGGTCGGCCTGCAGAACGGCCTCCTCGCCCATCAGCTTGGCGACGGAGTCAGCATCGAGCAGCACACCTTCAACGCCGGCGGCGACGCCGTGACCGCGATTCTCTCGGGTTCCCTCGACTTTGGCTTTGTCGGGCCGAACCCGACCGTCAACGCGTTCGTGCAATCGCACGGCCAGGCGATCCGTGTGGTCTCAGGCGCCACGTCGGGCGGCGCGCTGCTCGTCGTGCGGCCGGACATCACGGGCCCATCGCAGCTTCGCGGCAAGAAGATCGCCGACCCGCAGCTCGGCGGGACTCAGGACGTGGCGCTCCGCTGGTATTTGAAGAGTCAGGGCTTCAAGACCGACACGCTCGGCGGGGGTGATGTGAGCGTGGTGCCGCAGGACAATTCGCTGACGCTCA
>VBFW01000315.1 GCA_005880525.1 Chloroflexota bacterium
CTCGGCCGCGCCAAGAACCCTGACCACGGCGATTACGCAAGCTCGGCCGGCCTCAAGCTGGCCCGCGCGCTGCGGCAGCCGCCCAACCAGATCGCAGCCAGGCTCGCCGAGGTCATCGAGATACCGGACGCTGCCGCGACGGCGCAGCCGGTCGGCGGCTACGTGAACTTCCGCCTCAGCGACGCGTGGCTGCAGGGCCTCATCGAGAAAGTGGCCGCCGGCGGCCCTGGTTATGGCGCCTCCGACATCGGACGCCGCGAGCGGATCCAGGTCGAGTTCCTCAGCGTCAACCCGACAGGTCCGCTGCACATCGGCCACGGTCGCGGCGCCATCCTCGGCGACTCACTTGCGCGGCTGCTCGAGTTCACCAACCACGACGTCGAGCGCGAGTACTACGTCAACGACCAGAACACGCAGGCGCGAATGTTCGGCGAGTCGGTGTACGCGCGGCTGCACGGGGATCCGCCTCCGGAGCGCGGCTACACGGGCGAGTACGTGTCCGAGCTCGCGGACATGGCGCGGCGCGAGCTGCCCGGCGTCGAGAAGCTGCAGCATGACGAGGCCGAGCCAAAGCTCCGCGCCTTTGCGATCGCGGCCATGGTCGACCGCATCCGCGCCAGCGTCGGCCGGATCAACGTCCGTTACGACGAGTGGTTCCCCGAGTCGCGACTGTGGGCGGAGGGTCTGCCCCAGCTGGCGATCGAGCGCCTGCGCGAGGGCGGCTACCTCAAGGAGCGCGAGGGCGCGCTGTGGTTCGGGCCCGCGCTGGAGGAGGAGGACGGCCTTGGCGAGCAGGTGATCGCGGAGGACGAGAGCCGCGTGGTCATCCGCTCGACCGGCGAGCCCACGTACTTCGCCTCGGACCTCGGCTACCTGCTGAGCCGCTTCGAGCGCCGCCACTTCAACCGCGTGGTCGAGGTGTGGGGCGCGGACCATCACGGCTACGTGCCGCGCATGAAGGCCGCGGTCGCGGCCCTCGCCTACGACCCCGAGAAGCTCGTGATCATCCTCAACCAGCTCGTGAACCTCAAAGAGGGCGGCGCCGCAGGCACGGGTGGAAAAATGTCAAAGCGCGCCGGCCGCTTCGTCACTTTGGACGAGCTCGTGGACCGCGTGGGCAGCGACGCCGTCCGCTACTTCTATCTGCTGCGATCGCCAGACACCACCATCGAGTTCGACCTCGAGCTCGCGCTGTCGCAGAGCAACGAGAATCCCGTCTTTTACGCGCAGTACGCGCACGCGCGACTGTTCAACGTCGAGCTGACCGCTGCCGAGAGACATCCGCGCCTCCGCGAGACCGCCGACCTTTCCCTGCTGACGCAGCCGTGGGAGCTCGACGTCGCTCGCCAGCTCGCGTTCTGGCCCGAGGTGGTCGAGGACGCGACGCTGCTGATGGAGCCGCATCGTGTGCCTTATTACGTGCACGACCTCGCCACCGCAGTGCATCGCTTCTACCACGCGGGCAATGAGGACGGCGCTCATCGAGTCGTCGTCGACGACCCGCTGCTGACAAGGGCGCGGCTGGAGCTGTGCCGCGCTGCGCGTCACACTTTGAAGACCGCCCTGGATTTGATCGGCGTCTCAGCCCCTGAAAGGATGTAGAGATGGATGTCACCTGGCTAGGACATGGATGCTTCCGGCTGCGTGGCAAGAACGCGGCGGTGATCACCGACCCCTACCCACCCGCGATCGGGCTGCGCCTGCCGCGACAGGAAGCTGACCTGCTGACCATCAGCCACGACCACGACAACCACGCCTACGCGCAGGCGGTGCGCGAGGGCGCTTACGAGATCAAGGGACCCGGGGAGTACGAAGTCGCCGGCGTGAGCGTCATCGGTTTTCCGACCTATCACGACTCGGAGAAAGGCGCGAAGCGCGGGCGTAACACCGTCTACCTGATCGAGATCGACGATGTGAGCGTGTGCCATTTAGGCGACCTCGGGCATCCGCTCGACGACACCGACGCCGAGATCGTCTCATCGGTCGACGTGCTGCTGGTGCCGGTAGGCGGACGCACCGCCATCAACGCGGTCGAGGCGGCCGAGGTCGTGCGCCAGCTCGAGCCGCGCTTCGTGGTGCCCATGCATTACGCAGTGCCGGGCCTGAAGGTTCAGCTCGACGGTGTCGAGCGGTTCCTCAAGGAGATGGCGGTCACGGCGTCGGAGCCGCAGCCGAAGCTGTCGGTGCAGGCGACGTCCTCCTCGGAATGGGAGACGAAGGTCGTGGTCCTGGAGCCGAAAGCCGAACCTCGATAACAGGGCGGGGGAGGTCGGCGCCTCCATCCCGTACAATTCGTAAAACCGCCCTGGAGGTCGTCCATGTCGAAGTACGTTTTCGTGACCGGGGGTGTCGTCTCCTCCCTAGGCAAAGGCATCACCGCGGCCTCGATCGGGAACAT
>VBFW01000011.1 GCA_005880525.1 Chloroflexota bacterium
GGCAGTGCTGCTCGGCGTGGCCATCGCACTGGCCGTGAGCGCAGTCGGCGCGCTCGCTATCGGCGTCGACTCAAGGTCGCGATTCGGGATCACGCTGGGTGAGGCGGTCTTTGTCATCGCCCTCGCCGCGATGCGCGTCTTCCTCGTCACCAGCTCGGGTCCTCTGCGCCGCCGCCGCGCTTTCGATCCCGACCGCGTTCGCGATGCGCCGCGGCAATCCCTCGGCTGGCCGTACTGGCTAGTGCTTGGGTCGCTGGTCCTCTCCGCTGCCTCTCTGGTGCCGGCCTGGCTGACGTTCCTGGACAACGGCAAGCACGCGACCGCAACGGCGGCCACCTACGCGTTGTGGCTCGCAATCGCCGTGGTCGGCCTGGCCGCCGCGGCGCTGCCGGTCGGCCGCTACAAGGATGGATCGCTTCGTGCCTCGAGCTGGCTTGCGCTGCTGCCCGACCGGCTCGAGTCGGCGGGCCAGAACGTGCTCGGGCGCTACGTCGTCAACCCAGCGGTGCGCATCGTCGAAGGCACCGAGCGGCTGGTGCCGGCCGCTGACACTGCGGTCGGCCGCATCTCGCATCTATCTGGTCGCTACACGGTGGCTGCTCTTCACGCGGGTGACGTGGGAGTGCTCGTCGTGATGGCTGTGCTCCTATCGCTGTTGGTGGCGCTGCTGTCGCCAGGGGTCCTCCGATGACCGCGGCCATGCTGTACGCGTTCGCAGCGCTGACGCGCCCGTCGCCGGCGCCGTCGACGGTGCCGGGTGCGAACATCTTCACCTCGGCGTTCATCCTCAGCATCGGCATCTGGGCGCCGGTCCTGATGGCGTTCGTGATCGGCGTGTTGCCGAACCCGCGCGGGCGCTACGACACGCTGATCAAACAGATCGCGTTCTTCACCAACCTGATCGTGCTTTTCATCCTCTTCGTCGCCTACAACCAGTTCCAGAACTTTCTGCCCACCTTGCAGTACGAAGAGAACCGGCAGTGGCTGCCCGCGATCGGCGCCGCGTATCACCTTGGGGTCGACGGGCCGGGAATCCTGATGCTGATGCTGTCCGCCCTGGTCGGCATCATCTCGGTGCTCGCGTCAACGGGCATTCGCACGCGTGTGCGCTCGTATTTCGCGCTGCTGCTGCTGGCGCAGTCATGCGTGACCGGCGCGATCGCTGCGCACGACCTTTTCGTGCTCGTGCTGTTCTGGTCCGCGGCGACAGTGCCGCTTGCGCTGCTGATCCTCGGGTGGGGAGGACCTCGACGGGATGCTGCCGCGTGGCGGCTGGTCGGGTATTGGGGGGCGGGCACTGTTGCGCTCGTGCTGGCGGTGGCCGGGATCTACGTCGCGACCGGCGGCACGAGCTTCGACATGGAAGTCGTGCTGAAGGCACCTCTTGGCGCTCGGGCCGAGGTCATCATCGGGCTGGCCCTGGTGATCGCCACCGCGACGCGCCTGCCGCTGTTCCCGCTGCACGGCTGGGTCCGCGACGTCTATTCGGACGCGCCGATCGGCGTGGTGGTGGTCCTGGCGAGCAGCGCGTCGCGGCTGGGTGCCTACGTCCTTCTACGTGTCCTCGTGGCGGGCGAGCCCGACGGCGCGAAATTGCTGGCGCCGCTGATCGCCGGCCTCGCCGCGATAACCGTCGTGTACGCGGCCATTGCTGCGCTGCGCTCCAGCGACATCCGGCATGCGGCGGCAAACCTCGCGCTCGTCCCGTGCGGAGTGACCGCACTCGGGCTGGCGGCGCTGACGCCGCTGTCCATCGCCGGCAGCGTGCTCTCACTCTTTGCCGGCGGCATGGCCTCGGCGCTGGTCGTGTCCGTCTTCGCCACCTTGTCCGACCGAGCGCAGACGCGAAACGCGATGGTGCTCACCGGCCTCGCCGCGCGCATGCCGAAGCTCGCGTGGCTCACGGTGCTCGCCGGGCTGGGAGTGCTCGGCGTGCCGCTCATGGCTTCGTTCACTGCCAACGAGATGACCTTTTTCGGCGCATTCAGGACGCAGCCGGTCGGCGCGTTCGCGGTGGCGGCGGGACTCGCGCTGACGGCGATCGCGGTGGCGGTCCTCATCCAGCGTGTGCTGTTCGGACCTCCGAACCCCGACGCTCCCGCTGTGTCGGACTCCTCGCTTTCTGAGACATGGTTCCTTGGCCTGATGGCAGGCGCCCTGCTGTGGGTGGGCATCGTGCCGGGCGGCCCGAAGATCCCGGGCACCGACACTCCGCTGTTCGACCCTGGCGTGGTCAACCAGATGGTGGCGAACATTCCTGAGATCGCATCCCCGTACTCAGGGACGGCGACGCCATGACGAAGTACCTGGTGCTGCTTCCAGAGGCGCTGGTGGTCGCAGGAGCGGTCGTCGTGCTTCTGCTCGCCAGGTTCGGCCCTTCCCGCTACAGGCGCTGGCGCAGGGCGCTTCCCGCGGTGGCGGCGCTCATCCTCCTGGCCGCCCTCGCCGTCGAGCTGCGCGTGGGCGCCGATGTCGGCTCCTACTTCGGCGGCGGGCTGCTCGTGGACCGATTCGGCCTGTTCGTGAAAGCCGCCGTGCTGCTCGCCGCCGCGGTGGGGATCGCGGTCGCGGATTGGGGCGCCGAGGACTCGATGTCGATCGGCCTCGCGATGCCGATGCTTGCCGTCTTCGGCGTGATGGTGGTCGCTTCAGGTGGGGACTTCCTGAGCGTATGGGCCGGCCTGGAGCTGGCCGGTGGGGCGGGCGTCGTGATGCTCGCGACCCGCCGGCCGGACTCAGCCTTGCGACTGCTGCTGCTCGGGGCGGCCGCGAGCGCGCTGATGCTGATCGGCCTTGCGTACGTGTACGCCACGGCCGGCAGCGCCGACCTCGGCGCAGTGCACGCAGCTCTGCTCGGAGTCGCGCCGACGCTGCCTCTGGCCGTGCCGGTGCTCGTCCTTCTGGGAGCGCTGATCTATCGCGCTTCCCTCGCTCCGCTTCAGCTCGGCGCCGGGCACGGCCTGGCCGCGCCGAGCCCGATGAGCATCGGACTCGTGGCTGGGCTCGGTGCCGCCGCGGCGGTGGTGGCGGCGGTCAAGGTCAGCGTCGCGGTCGGCGCGGTCTCAGTTGCGTTCTCGCCCTACGTGGAGATCGTCGCCGCGGTGGCGATGGCGGGCGGCGGGGCGGGGGCTCTTGCGGCCCGCTCGCCTCGCACGCGCATAGCCTTCCTGGTCGCGGGCCAGACCGGCTGGGTCATCGCGGGCCTCGCCACACAGTTCCGCGGCGGAATCGGCGCGACGATCTTCCTGCTCGGCGCCCTGGTGGTCGCCGCCACCGCCGCCCCAGCCGCCGCAGGGGCCGCGGGCATCTCGGAGCTGGCGGTCTCCGGCCTGGGCACGCTGCGTCCCGCACGCGCCGCGGCCCTCACCCTCGCCATGCTCTCGCTCGCCGGCGCCCCGCCACTGGCGGGATTCTTCGGCGAGTTCACGATCGGCGCAGCGCTGGCGCGGACCGGCCACCTCGAGCTGCTGGCGGTGGGCTTGCTGGGATCGCTTCTGAGCCTGGTCGCGGCGATCGGGACCGTTCGCGTCCTCTACCTGCAGAACCCGCCGGACGAAGGCCGGCGCGGCCTGGTCGCCCTGCCGGTCTGGACCCGCTTCTCGGCGTTCGGGGCGATCGCGCTGTGCGTAGTGATCGCCGGCTACGGCCTGTTCGCCAACCCGATCTCGAGCCTGGCTGACCAGGGGGCGGCGGCTCTGGGGCTTCGCTGAAAGCGCCTCGGGGGCACCTGTGTAGACTGACCGGCGCAATCGCAATCGTCTTCTACGCGTCGCAGCAATCGTCCTGGAGGTCGCATGAAAACCCGGCCGGTCCCCCGCAGCCGGCGCCGGCTCCGTAAGGAGGCAGTCCAGTCCAAGACGCGCCGTCGCGCCCGCTCGGGCCGGGCGCACCGCGTCGGATCACGAGCCTGGCTGCTGCGCGCCTCGCTGGTCGCCGTGATCACCATCTCGGCCGTGGGCCTGCTCGGCACGGGCGGCACGATCGGCGTCGTCGACTACTTCGCGGGCGACCTGCCATCGATCGACCAGCTTCAGTCGTCGAAGCTCGAGCAGACCACGCGCATCGTCGATCGGAATGGAAACCTGATCGCAGCCGTCTATCACGAGAACCGCACGGTCGTGCCGCTCAGCAAGATCAGCAAGAACCTTCAGGCGGCGACCATCGACACCGAAGACCGAACGTTCTACTCCAACTCCGGCGTCGACTACCGGCGCCTGCTCATCGCGATCGTCTACGACCTCACGCACCCCTCGTCGACGCTGGGGGGTTCCACGATCACGCAGCAGGTGGTCAAGAACGACGTCCTCGACACCGCCGAGGCGCAGAGCCGAACAGTCAGTCGCAAATTCCGCGAGCTGGTCCTCGCGGAGGAGATGGAACGCCGCTACACGAAGCAGCAGATCCTCGAGCTGTACCTCAACACCATCAACTACGGCAACGGCGCGTGGGGTGTTGAGGCGGCGTCGGAAACGTACTTCGGCGTGCACGCCTCCGACTTGAGCTGGGCGCAGGCGACGTTCCTGGCTGGACTGCCTCAGGCGCCCGCGCTGTACGACCCGTTCGGCACGGCGGAACAGCTGCAGGCGGTGAAGCAGCGCTGGCGGCAGGTGCTGGACGGCGTGGTCGCAGTGGGTGATCTGAGCGGACGCGAGGCCGACGGCCTGTATGGCAGCGACCTGATCGAGAAGATGATCGCCGCGCACAAGGCGGCGCCACCGTCGCCGAGCCCGGTGACTGCGCATTTCGTCGACTACGTGAAGCAGTACGTGCTCCAGCGCTACGGCCCGACCGCCCTGTACGAGGGCGGCCTGACGATCACGACCACGCTGGACCTCGGCACGCAGGCGTTGGCGGACAAAGAGGTGAAGGCCGGCGTGCAGCGATATCGCTCGCGCGCGGTGAACACCGGGGCGATGCTCGTGATGAATCCCAACGACGGCGAGATCCTCGCGATGGTCGGCAGCGCCGATTACAACAACGACGCGATTCGCGGCCAGGTCAACCTGACCGGTGTTGACCCATTGGGATGGCGCGGCGTGGGATCTTCGTTCAAGGTCTACACGTATGGCGCCGCGCTCGAAGCCGGGCTGCTGACGCCCGCATCCCTTCTCAACGATGCGAACTCCGTAATCGGGGGGCACACGTTCAGCGACTGGGACGCCAAGCACGAAGGATGGATCCCGCTGCGTACCGCGCTCGCCCAGTCGCGCAATCTACCTGCCCTGTGGACGTACAGCGCGGAAGGCGGCGCGCGCGTGGCGGACTTCATGCACCGCCTGGGCGTGACGGCGTCGCTCGAGAACGTCAATGGAGTGTCGACCACGCTGGGTCACGACGCGCTGTCGATGGCGGAGCACCTGGCGGCGTACAGCGCGTTCGACAACGGCGGCTACCGAGTCAGCCCCCACTCGGTGCTGAAGGTGACCGACCCGGCTGGCAACGTGCTCGAGAGCTTCGATCCGAGCGCTGGGCGCGTGCAGGTCATATCGCCCGACCTTGCGTATCTGATGACGGACTTGCTGCGCGGCCCTGTGAAGCTTTACCTCGGTGCGCTTGGCAACCGGACGGTGGCGGGCAAATCGGGGACGACCGAGGCCTACACCGGCTCGATCTTCATCGGCTACACCCCGAACCTCGCAGTGGCGGCGTCGCTGATGCACATCGACGCCGGCCCCACGTGCAAGTCGGGTTACGCGCGCCTGGCCACGAACTTCCCGCCGTCCGGCTGGCAGTGCCCGACGTCGGTGCTGTTCGGCGAGGATGTTGGCATCGGCGTGTGGAAGCCCTTCCTGGACGCGTACTACTCCTCGCATCCGTGGCCGGCCGCGTGGAAGGCGCCGTTCGGCATCGTCACGCACCAGGTGTGCAAGTACGACGGAGGGCTTGTGGGCACCGGGGGCTACACCGAGATCTTCCTGAAAGGCGTGGGTGAGCCCAACTACCAGTGCGGCGGGAATCCGTATCCGGGAGAGACTCCGTATGTTGCGCCGCTTCCAACGGCCTTGCCGTCGCCGAGTCCCAGCCCTTCGCACTGATGCATGCGACCCGCGCCGCCATCGCGGCGAGCGTCGTCTACGTTGTCGCCGGCCTGGCGTGGGCGTGGTCGGGAGGACAGCCGGGACCACCACTTTTGGTCAGCTCCTGGATCGTGCTGGTGGCGGCGGTCGGCGCGTTCATCCCGGGCATCGCGAACCAGGTCACGCTCGCACGCGCGTACCTCGCCGCACCGGCGCTCGTTTACGCGATGGCGCCGGGCGGATTCGGCCCGCTCGCGGTGACTGTGGCGATCGCCGGCCTGACCGACCTTGTCGACGGCACGATCGCGCGCCGCACGCAGGGGGTCTCGAGCTTCGGCGGGGGTCTCGACCCCGTGGTGGACGGGATCTTCATCGGCGCGATGGGCATTGGGCTGACCGTGGCCGGCGCCATCCCGCTGTGGCTGGCCCTGGTCGCGGTCGCGCGCTACGTCCTGCCGGCAGCGGCCGGGGCGGTGATCATGCTGGGTCGCAAGCACGTCGACTTTCGTCACACGCTGACCGGCCAGATCTCGACCACGCTCAACCTCGTGCTGATCGGCGGAGTGGCGCTCCTCCGCGGGCTGAATCTCGATCCGAAAAATCTTGTGCTCGGCGCAGAGATCGTGATCCCGGTCGCCACAGTGGCCACGTTTGTGCACCTCGCACTCGCGCTGAGGCGGTGGGCTAAGGCAACCGGCCCCGCGTAGACTTGCTGCTGGCCGCGCTAAGTGGGCGCGGTGCTTCTTTATCGAAATCCGATCTCCATCCGGGGCGGCGTAGACTTCGGACCGGCCGCGCTAAGTGGGGTGCTGGCGGTACCCTGAACCGGCAATCCGCCTTAGCCGGACCGAATTCCGTCGTTGAGGTCTGGATTCGCAGAACTGGCCGTGGGAGACGGCGTTGAAGGCTGGGACCTGCGCAGCTCGGGTCTCCGAACCCCGTCAGGTCCGGAAGGAAGCAGCGGTAAGGAGAGCTCCCGAGGGTGCCGCAGCCACCCTGGCCGGAGCCGGCGACCGCGGTGCATCTGGGGATCTTCGATCGAGGCGATGGTGCGCGGCCACTTGTTTGATTTGATGATCAGATGAAAGAGATCCAAGACGTGGCAAGCAGGCCGGATTCATTCCGGCCGTCACCCATGCGTGCATTTCCTACCCAATCCAGACATGGCCGGGCGTAACCCAGAGGGGGCCCGTGGGGGAGATCCGCAGATCTCACCCGCGCCTTCTGAATATCTGTCTCTCTACCGCAAGTACCGATCGCAGACGTTCGCCGACCTGGTCGGCCAGGACGCCGCGTCTCGCGCGCTGCAGGGCGCGATCATCGGCGGCCGCGTTGCGCACGCGTACCTCTTCAGCGGCAGCCGCGGGACGGGCAAGACGTCAGCGGCGCGCTTGCTCGCGAAGGCGGTCAACTGCACAGGTCGAAAGACGGATTCAGCGGAGCCGTGCAACAGGTGCCAGTCGTGCATCGAGATGACGGCTGGATCAGCGCTCGACCTCATCGAGATCGACGCGGCTTCGAACCGCGGCATCGACGAGATCCGCGACCTGCGCGAAAAGGTGAACCTCGCGCCTGCGCTGGGTCCGAAGAAGATCTACATCATCGACGAGGCGCACATGCTCACCGAGCCGGCGTTCAACGCGCTGCTCAAGACGCTCGAGGAGCCGCCGCCGCATGTCCTGTTCGTGCTTTGCACCACCGACGCGCAGAAAATTCCGCTGACCGTCATCGGCCGCTGCCAGCAGTTCGTGTTCCGCCGCCTCGGCGAAGACCAGATCGTCG
The DNA here is from genome assembly GCA_005880525.1 of Chloroflexota bacterium. GTDB lineage: Bacteria > Chloroflexota > Dormibacteria > Dormibacterales > Dormibacteraceae > CF-118. Next base: position 7,800 of record VBFW01000011.1, read on the forward strand.
CCCGGCTGTCGCACATCGCCGCGACCGAGAAGCTGAAGGTCGACGCTGAGGCGATGAGTCTCATCGCGCGCACCGCGCAGGGATCGATGCGCGACGCGGTCGGCCTGCTCGACCAGCTCGTGCCGCTCGCGGAAGGACCGATCAGCCTCGAGGCCGCGCGGTCACTCCTCGGCATCGCCGATCCGCGGCTTCTCGACGGGTTGCTGGCCGACGTGCTCGCGGGCCGCGCGGCGGAGGCGCTGGAGGAGCTGAACCGCGTCTACGCCGCGGGCGCCGAGCTGCGCCAGGTCGTGCGGGGATTGATGGAAGGTTCCCGCGACCGGCTGCTGGCGGCGGTTTCCGCGCAGGACCACGCGACCGCCCGACGGCTGTCGGCGGTTCTGGACGCGCTGCTGCACCTCGACGGCGAGGTCCGCCGCCACGCCGAGCCGCGCTTCCTGGTGGAGGCCACGCTGGCGCGGCTGGCTGTGGAGCTTGGGGAAATTGGAGTCGGACCCTCCCCGCAACGCGGGGAGGTGGCTTCGCGAAGCGAAGCCGGTGGGGACGTGAGCTCCGGCTCACCACCTAAAGCTGAGCTGACCTCCCCACCTGTCACCGTTGTCGCGGCGACACCCTCCCCGCGCAGCGGGGAGGCATCGGACATTTCCGGATGGACCGTGGTGCTTGAGAAGCTCAACCGCACGGTTCGGGCCGCGTATCTCGACGCGCAGCCCGAGGTGTCGGGCTCGACGCTTGTGCTGTGGTTCCGCTACGCCTTCCATCACAACCTGGCACAGGAGCAGTCGTCGCAGCTGATGCCCCTCGTACGCGAGTGGCTCGGCGACGGCGTGAAGGTGGACTACCGCCTGCGTGAAGTTGCGCCGGAGCCCTCGCGCGCGGCGAAGAGCGCGAGCGCGGAGGATGATCCCTTCGTGCGCGAGGTCGTGCGGCGGTTCGACGGCAGGGTTACTCGCGTCAAAGAGATCTCAGAATGAAGGACCCCATGAAGATGCTGCGCCAGGTTCAGCAGATGCAGGACCGGATGGCTAAGGCACAGAAGGAGCTCGAAGACGAGACGGTGGAGGCGACGTCCGGCGGCGGGGCGGTGCGCGTGGTGGCCACCGGCGCGCAGAAGGTGGTGTCGGTGAAGGTGGATCCGGGCGCGACGGAAGACGTCGAGATGCTGCAGGACCTGATCCTGGCCGCGATCAACGAGGCGCTCGAGAAATCTCGAGAGCTCCAGGCGACCAAGATGCAGGCCGTGACCAGCGGCCTCGGCCTCCCGCCAGGATTGCTGCAGTAAGAAGGACGCGAGCGTGCCTCAGCTGCCGGAGCCACTTGAGCGGCTGATCTCGGAGCTCTCCCGATTGCCGGGAGTCGGCCCGAAGACGGCGCAGCGCCTCGCGTTTCATCTGCTCCGCGCCGACCGGCATCGTGCCGAGTCGCTCGCCCAGGCCATCGTCGACATGAAGCTCAGGATCGGATTCTGTGAGCGCTGCTACAACATCGCGGAAGGCAGCCTGTGCGCAATCTGTTCGTCAGCGCGTCGCGATACGACACTGCTTTGCGTCGTGGAATCGCCGCTCGACGTGCTTGCTGTTGAGCGGACGTCGGAGTTCGCCGGCTTGTATTTCGTCCTGAACGGAGTGATCTCGCCCATCGACGGCGTCGGTCCGGATCAGATCCACGTGCCGCAGCTCCTCGACCGCGTCCGCGGCGACGGCGTGGCCGAGGTGATCGTGGCCACTGACGCTGACATCGAGGGCGAGGCGACGGCCGTGTACCTGCAGCGCGCGCTGGCGGCCCTGGGGGTGCAGGTCACCCGGCCGGCGCACGGTCTGCCGGTGGGGGGCGACCTGGAGTACGCGGACGAGCTGACGCTGGCCCGCGCGATCTCCGGCCGGAGGGCCTTTTAGCCGCTCGGCCGTCTACCTTGCAAAGCCAACCCGCCGACCGGTACAATTCGCCGGTTCCTCAGACAGGAAGGTTTCGTGCGCCCTGAAAGGGGGGTGGGAGACCCGGTCGCGAGGAGCCAGCACTTTGACAACTGAAGAGTGGGAAAGACTCTGAGAGTCTGAGTACTCAGGGATGAATCCTTGGGTCCTCCGTTTTAAACGGAGAGTTTGATCCTGGCTCAGGGTTAACGCTGGCGGCGCGCATAACACATGCAAGTCGAGCGAGGGCTTATCTCCCGCAAGGGAGGTGAGTTCCTAGCGGCGAACGGGTGAGTAACACGTGGGCAACCTTTCCTATCGCGGGGGATAACACCGGGAAACCGATGCTAATACCGCATGTCGTCACCGGTCGCATGGCCGGTGAAGAAAGCAGCAATGCACGATGGGG
>VBFW01000316.1 GCA_005880525.1 Chloroflexota bacterium
CCGTTGAGCTGGGCCACGCCGAGGCTCTTCAGGTGGTCCAGGTCGGTCATCTCACAGAGGACGACTCGCGCGCCCTGCTCCTGCTTGACGAACGCATCGACGCTGCGCCTGATGGAGCGGCCGAAGATGTTGTCCGCGAGCAGCACGACCACGCGCTCGCCGCCGACGAATCGCTCCGCCAGGCCCAGCGCCTCGGCGATGCCGCCCGGCCGATCCTGGTACGCGTACAGGAGGCGCTCGATGCCGAACTCCTGGCCGTTGCCGAGCAGGCGCAGGAACTCGCCGGCGTGGGTTCCCCCCGTGACCAGCATCATCTCCGAGACGCCGCTCTTCACGAGCGCCTCGATCGCGTAGTTGATCATGGGCCGGTCGTAGATCGGCAGCAGGTGCTTGTTCGTGATCCGCGTTAGAGGGTGCAGCCGGCTGCCGGTCCCGCCCGCCAGGATCACTCCTTTCATCGCCCGGATTCTAGTGAGCCGGGCCCCGGACAACCCAGCAACCTCCAAGGATTGCGTAGGCGTCTTCTCCTGCGCGTTGCCGCATCGGTGGGGCCCGTCCGGTGGGCTCGGACCGAATTTGAGAATGCGATGAACTCGGTAAAGCGGGTATCGGGGCTTCTTGGGCTTGCCGCCTTCGCTCTGCCGGCGCTCGCCTGCAACCCGGTCACGCGATCGAACGAAGAGGTCTACCAGCCTCCGCCCTCACTCGCCCTGGTGGCGATCGTCGACCCCTCGCAGGGCAGGTTGCCCGCGCAGCTGCGCCAGCTTCAGGATGTGATCAAGTCCGGCGCCACGCCCAACGAGGCGATCGTCGTGATGCTTCTCGAGCCTTCGTTCGGCGCAACCTACGTGGTCCAGAAGGGAGACAGCCTCAGCTCGATCGCCGCGGCCCATGGCCTGACGCTGGCCGCCCTCGAGGCCGCGAACCCGCAGCTCGGCCCCCTGTCAGGCCGCAACTGGAAGCTCATCTACTCGGGCGAGCATGTGCTGCTGCCCAACGGGGCAACCCCCGGCGCGCTGCTGATCGCGAGCAAGGCGCCGACGGGTCCGCCGCCGCCCAACCTCGTCCGCATCCCGGCCGCCCCGAACAACCCAACGGACTACCAGCGGGCGCAGCATGAGCACGCAGTCGCATCCGCCACCTCCACCAACCAGTCGCGCATCGCCGCGTGGAATGACGCGGTGAACCAGGCGCTGCAGCCGTGGCAGGCACAGGTGGTTGCGCAGCTCGACGGAGTTTCAGCCGCCAACACGGTGGCTCGTCAGCCGGACGCCTCGATGCTGGCGGCTTCGCTGCTGGCAGCGCAGATCACGCTCCAGGGACTGAAGGGCCGCCGCGTGCTGCTCGTGCTTGGAGGCGGGGATGCGGCGCCGAGCTCGTTGCCTGCGAAAAGCCTCGACGGCGTCGAGCTCGTGATCGCCAACCTCAACGACGCCGGGGCGACCGCCAGGTGGGAATCCGCCGCCACGACCACGGGCGCCGTATCGGTCACCGCGCTCGATGCGGCACTCACGCAGTTGAAGCTCGCCCAGGTGGTCGACCACCAGACATAGACAGGGATCAAAGGAGGAACTCATGGAATCGATCGAGCGGATCGCCAAAACGCCGCCGTTCGACCTGAATGGCGACGCGATCGGAGGGGACGGCTACATCCCGGTAATGCGCGACTTCCTCGCCAAGCCACGCGTGGCCCGCGACTTCCAGGACTTGAAGGCGGACGCCCAGCGACTGCGGGCGCTCGTGCAGGACACCGACAGGTTGACTGCGACGGCCGCCGAGGCGGAGCTCGAGGCGGGGCGCCTGGCCAGGGTGGGCGATGAGCACCGCCACCAGCGGCTGACCTTCGGGCTCGGCGTTCTGCTGGCGACACTTTTCGTCGCGCTCGACGCGCTGCCGGCAAACCTTGCCGCCCAGACCTTCGGTCTGGATGTGCTACCGACGTGGGGCATCACCGCCGTCATCGTCGGGGCGCTCGCGGCGGGCATGTGGGCGGTGACGCATTACAAAGGCGGATGGCGGCGGGGCGTCACGATTGCCGCATTGACGGTGGGGCTGCTGTCTATCGGCGCCCTGCGCTATTGGTTTCTCTGGGTGACCGCGGGTGATGCGCTTGCGGCCGTGCTCGAGGCGGTTGCACTCACGGTCTTCACCTCGATGATGGTGTGGCTCGGAATCCTCGTTCTGAGCTTCACCAGGTCACGCGCGGTGTCGGCGGCGGAACACACTTCGCGGCGCTTGCGAAAGAAGACCGAGAAGCTCGCGTCACGTGAGGTGGAGCTTGGCAGGCGGCTGGATGCGGCAAAGACTGAGTTCCTGGCCGACGCGCAGCTCTTCTCCTTCCGGGCGTTTCAGAGCGAAAGCCGGCGCAATCAGTTTCTCGATTACGTGCGAGCAGAGCTCGATCGCTGAAGCCGCTGGCACCCCACTTCGCGACTCGGTTACGCTGCGGTTCCGATGATGCAGCAGCCTTCCGCGCCCAGCCACACAAAGTTCTCCGATGACGGTTTCTGGTGGTGGGACGGCGCCTCGTGGAAACCCGCGGTGTCTCCCGACCGCCTGTGGCGCTGGAACGGCCAGGCATGGGCGCCGGCCACACAATCGGGTGGCCCCGCCGCGCCGTCGGGCGGAAACGTGGGCATGGCGGTCGGTATCACTGTCGGGGTGTTCGTGCTGGTCCTGATCCTGGTCTCGATCGTGGTGACCGTGATCCTGCTCACCATGGGCAACCAGATCGCGAACGTATTTTCGAATGTGACTGCAGCACTCGGGGGAGGGTAGCGACGGCCGTC
>VBFW01000012.1 GCA_005880525.1 Chloroflexota bacterium
GACGACAAAGTGACAGGCGGTCCGCAGCCGGGCTACAAACCTCAGCTTGTGGGCCTGACCGGAGACGACATCCAGAGCGCCACCCCGGCGCTCGATCAGAACGGCGTGTCGTGGGTCGTCAATATGACGTTCACCTCACACGGTGGCGACGTTTTCTCGAAGCTGACCCAGGACAACGTCAACGCGTGCCCGGGCGATCCGTCCCTGAGTCAGAGCGCGAACTGCGCTGGGCGCCACCTCTCGATCTGGCTCGACCTGACGCAGAAGGACATCGACAACTGGGAGAACCCCGACTATGTGGGCACCGTCTCGCGACCGTGGGACGCGCCCCAGAACGCGACCGACCCGACGCCGAAGTTCCTCACCGACCCCATCACGCAGGAGCAGATCACCGGCGGTCAGGCCGTCATCAGCGGCTCGTTCACGCAGGCGACCGCCAACGACCTGGCCACCGGTATTAACTCCGGCTCGCTGCCGGTGACGCTGCTGGTACTTGATGTCACGCAGGTCGGGTCGACGTTGGGCGCCGAGTCGGTGAAGCTGAGCCTCGCGGCCGGAATGCTCGGCCTGACGATCGTCGTGATCTTCATGATCGTCTACTACCGCCTGCCCGGATTTCTTGCCAGCCTCGCGCTGGTCTTCTATGCGGGCGCGGTCTTTGCGGTGTTCAAAGCCTTACCGGTCACGCTGACGCTTGCCGGCATCACTGGCTTCATCCTGTCAGTGGGCATGGCGGTGGACGCCAACGTCCTGATCTTCGAACGCTTCAAAGAAGAGGTGCGGGCAGGCCGCACCATACCCGCCGCGGTCGATGCGGCCGTAAGGCGCGCATGGCCGGCGATTCGTGACTCGAACACGTCAACCCTGATCACGTGCGTGATCCTCGGATTCGTCGGACCTGCGCAGGTCAAGGGCTTCGCGATCGTCCTCGGCATCGGTGTCATCGCCAGCCTGATCTCCTCGATCATCGTGACCCACAACCTGCTGGCGATCGTGCTGGCCTCGACCCGTTTCCGCCGGCCCGCGCTTCTAGGAGTCGACCGTGCTCGATCCAGCTGACGAGACGTCAGGGGTGAGCGCCGAGCCCGAGGAGGAAGCGGAGGAGCTCGAGGAAGAGGAACCCGAGGAGGAGGAGGCGAAGGCCGAAGAGCCTGAGCCAAAAGTCGAGAAGGCTCCGCCCAGGGTCCGCCGCCTCGACATCGTCGGTCGCCGCAACTGGTTTTTCCTCATCTCGCTTCTGATCATCATCCCGGGGATCATCTCGATGAGCACCAGGCATTTCCTGCTGGGCATCGACTTCGCCGGCGGCACCGAGTTCACGGTCAGCTTCGCCAGCCATCCGAACGTCACGAAGGTCGAGGACGCGGTCTCCGGCATGAACATCGACGGATCGGTCATCTCGACTGGTTCCGGCGGCTACATCATCCGCACGCCGCCACTGTCACCGGCGGCTCAGAAGACTGTCGAGGACGGGCTTGAGAAGGCGCTCGGTCCGATGCAGCTGCAACAGGTGCTGGAGGTGGGGGGCACGATTGCCACTGAGACCATCGAGTTCGCGCTGCTCGCCGTGGTGCTCGCCTCGGTGGGCATCCTTTTGCTGCTTGCTATCCGTTTTCGCAATGTGCCTGGTGGATGGCGCGCCGGATTCCAGTTCGGTGGATCGGCGCTCGCGGCGCTGCTGCATGACGTCTTTCTGCTGACCGGACTCTTCTCGATCATGGGCGCGGTCCTGGGGTTGCGGATCGGACAGATCGACAGCCTCTTCGTCACCGCTGTGCTCACCGTGGTCGGCTTCTCAGTGCACGACACGATCGTGGTCTTCGACAGAATCCGCGAGAACCTGCGCGTGAGCCAGAGGCTTTCGTTCGAGCAGGTCGTGAACCTGAGCATCATGCAGACCGCTGCGCGATCGATCATCACGAGCTTCACCGTCGTGCTCGTGCTGGCGGCGATCCTGATCGCCGGCGGCGCGACGCTGAAGGGCTTCGCGCTCGCACTGCTCATCGGCATCATCTCCGGCACGTACAGCTCGATCTTCAACGCGGCTCCTCTGCTGGTCGTCTGGCGGAGGCTCCAACCGGTCCGATAGGTCCTCGAGTGCCGGCAGTCGCGTGCCCGGTGGCTCATTTCGCCAGCCCAGAGCGGGCACTCGCGGTGATTCTGGACGCGCCTGCAGCCTGTAAGGTAGTTGCAGGGGCTGCGCGGGAGAACATGCCAACCTGGCCAATAACGTCGATCAGAACGCTGCTCGAGCCCACCCTCGAGCACATGGGCTATGAGCTCTACGCGCTGGAGCAGTCGGGCCAGTCGGGGCGGACACTGCGGGTCTCGATCGACAGGGTCGAGTCGATCACCATCGCTGACTGCGAGCGCGTCAGCCGCGTCATCGGTCCTCTGCTCGACAACGCTTTGTTGATCCCTGGACCTTATGACCTCGAGGTCTCGTCACCCGGCGCCGAGCGCGCGCTGCGTGGAAAAGAGGACTACGCGCGTTTTAACGGCAAGCGGGTGAACGTGCGCTATCGGACAGGGCAGACGGAAACAATCGTCGAGGGCCAGCTGGTCGCAGTAGATGGCGCCGGCATCGCGGTGCAGTCACAGGGACTGCGCGGACGGGCGCCCGTGATCGTTCACATCGGATGGGATGACGTTGCCTCGGGCAGGCTCGCGGTCAGTCTCTGACCGGTCCACCGGCAGCCTCGCAGACGCGCTGAACGCGCTGTGTGCAGAGCTGGGCATTCCTCTGCCCGAGATGCTGCGCACCGTGGAAGACGCGTTGGCCATGGCTTATGTCAGGGCTTTCAGTCCGCCAGGGATGGTGACGGTGAAGCTGGACACCGCGTCCGGCGGGCTGGACGTGACGAGCCGCGTGCGTGATGCGAGCGGCAACGAGACCGTCGTCGTGCTGCCCGCTGAAGAGTTCAAGCGCATGGCCGCGCAGACCGCCAAGCACGCGGTGCTGCGCCACATCCACGACCTCGAGCGCGACAAGGTCCTGCGCGAGGTGTCGGAGCATCGAGGCGAGCTTGCGACAGGGGTCGTCGACCGCATCGAGGCCGGCACTGTGTACGTCGACCTGGGTCGGGCCGAGGGTGTGATGCCGACGGAGGAGCAAATCCCCGGCGAGCAGCTGCATCCGGGACGGCCAGTGCTGGTCGTGATCCTCGATCCCCAGCGCAACCACCGGCAGGCGCAGGTGCGTGTGTCGCGAGCCGCGCGCTCGTTCCTCCACCGCCTGCTGGAGGCCGAGGTCCCGGAGATCAAGGCCGGCACGGTGGAGGTGCGCGCTCTGGCGCGCGAGCCTGGTCTGCGGACCAAGATCGCCGTCTACTCCATCGAGCCAGGGCTTGACCCGGTCGGCGCCTGCGTCGGACCCAAAGGCGTGCGACACCGCGCGATCCTCAGCGAGCTTGCCAGCGAGCACGTGGACATCGTTCCCTGGTCTGAAGATTCCGAGGCGTTCGTCGCCGCGGCGCTCGGACCGGCCAAGGTCGAGTCGGTGTCCATCGACCGCTCGACACGCACAGCCACCGTGATGGTGCCCCGCACGCAGCTGTCGCTGGCCATCGGACGCGACGGGCAGAACGCCCGCCTTGCCGCCAAGCTCACCGGCTTTCGCATCGACATCAAGCCGAGCGACTCCGAACCTCTCCCGGATGCCGAAGAGCCGGCATGAGCCCGTCCGCACCTGCGTCGCCTGCAGGCAGGAGGCCGGCAAGGGCGCGTTGATCCGGCTCGTGCGAGGGCCGGACGGATCAGCCGCTATGGATCCCACGGGTCGTGCCCCAGGGCGGGGCGCCTACCTGCACCGCAACCAGGATTGCGTCGGGACCGCCCGAAAACGCCATCAGCTGGAAAGGTCTCTGGGCGCCGCGGTGCCGTCGGAGCTGTGGTCTGAGCTGAGTCCGTAGCCGAGTTTGGCGCCCCCTCCTGACCTCCCCGCGAGCGGGGAGGGATGCGCCCCTCAGATTGGCCCGAGGCGGCGTTGGGGATAATTAGAGGTTCCTGCATGAAAGCTCACGAACTCGCGCGCGAACTCGGCATCAGCCAGAAAGAGCTGGTGAACTTCCTCCAGCAGAGGCGGCTGACTCGTAACGCCGCGGCGCCGCTGGCGCCTGGAGCGATCGAGGCCGCCCGCTCGGCCTTCAAGCCCGCCTCGGTGGCGGTCAAGATCGAGCCCAACGGCGATCGCAAGGTCGTGCTCCCGCCGACGCTGACCGTCAAGGACCTGGCCGACAAGCTCGCCGTGAGCCCGGTCGAGGTCATCAAGAAGCTGATGACCTCCAACATCATGGCCACGATCAACCAGGTCATCGACTTCGCGACCGCGGAGATCGTTGCCGACGAGTTCGGCTACACAGTGGACCCGGTCAAGAGCGAGGACGTCGTCCGCAAGACGCGAGTCGCGGCAGGCGAGGCCGGCGGCATCACGCAGCGCATCGGCGCATACAGAATCGACACGGCCGACGGGCACCCGGTGGTGTTCATCGACACCCCGGGCCACGAGGCGTTCACCGCCATGCGGGCTCGCGGCGCGCAGGTCACCGACCTGGTAGTGCTCGTGGTCGCCGCGGATGATGGCGTCATGCCGCAGACCGTGGAGGCGATCCAGCACGCGAGGGTCGCCAGGGTGCCGATCATCGTGGCCATCAACAAGATCGACAAGAGCGCCAATGTCGATCGCGTGCATCAGGAGCTCGCTGAGCAGGGGATCGTCACGCGCCACTACGGCGGCGAGTACGAATGCGTTCATGTCAGCGCGCGCACCGGCCAGGGCATCGAGGACCTGCTGACCACGATCGTCCTTGCCTCGGACATCCTCGAGCTGAAGGCGAATCCCGACCGCAACGCGATCGGCACGATCGTCGACGCGCACCTCGAGCGGGGCCGCGGCCCGGTCGCCACCGTGCTGGTGCAGGCGGGCACGCTCAAGGTCGGCGACGACTTCGTATGCGGCCACATCTACGGCCGCGTGCGAGCTCTGTCTGACGACCGCGGACGCAGTGTCAACGAGGCGCCACCGGCCACGCCCGTGGTCGTGTCAGGCATGAGCGAGGTCCCGCAGGCCGGCGACATCTTCCAGGTAGTCGGCTCGGAGAAGGCCGCGCGCCAGATCGCGCTCACCAAGCTCATGGAGCGTCGCTCGCAGGAGGCAGCGCGAGACGTCGCGCCACGCATCACGCTCGAAGAGCTCGCTCGCCGCGCCAAGGAAGGCGAGGTCAAGGAGCTCAGCCTCGTGGTCAAGGCGGACGCCCAGGGCACGCTCGAGGCACTGCTCGCGGCGCTGCAGAAGATCGAGGATCCTGTGGTGGCGATCAAGATCGTCGGCCAGGGCGTGGGGCAGGTCAGCGACTCGGACCTACTGCTGGCCGGTGTCTCGAACGCAATCATCTTGTGCTTCAACCTGAAGGCCACCCCTGCATCACAGGCCGCGGCGGAGAAGGCCAAGGTCGAGGTCCGCTACTACGACGTCATCTACAAGCTGACCGAGGATGTGGAGCGCGCCGCGAAGGGCATGCGCGAACCCACTTACCGGCAGATCCGCGAGGGCAGGGTCGAAGTCATCACACCGATCAAGATCCCGCGCCTTGGAATCATTGCCGGCAGCCGCGTGCTCGAAGGCAAGGTCACGCGAGGCGGCTGGGTCAAACTGTTCCGTGGGAAGGAGATGCTCCACGAGGGCAGGATCAGCTCCTTGAAGCATTTCAAGGAAGATGTTCGGGAGATGCCGGCGGGGCAGGAGTGCGGCATCGGGCTCGAGGGATTCGAGACGTTCACCCAGGGCGACACGATGGAGACTTATCGGCTCGAGCGGGAAGAAATTTAGCGAGCGTTGATGCTCGCTTCGGAGGTCACGATGACCAGCTACCGCACCGACCAGGTGGGCGAGCAGGTGCGTGGGGAGATCATGTCGATCATCAGGCGGGACCTCAAGGACCCGCGTATCGGCTTCGTCAGCATCACCGCGGTTCGCATGTCGCCGGACCTGCGGCAGGCGCGCGTGCGCGTGAGCGTGCTCGGCGACCCGGACCAGAAACAGGCGTCGCTGCAGGGATTGATCTCGGCCAAGGGCCTCATCCGCCACGAGCTCGGGCGGCGCCTCGAGAACCTGAAGTACTCACCCGACCTGCGATTCGAGCTGGACCCGTCGATCGAGTACAGCGTTCATATCAACGAGCTGCTCAAGGAAGTGCTGCCCGCCGCCGAGAGTTCTGAGGGGTCCCCACGAAATCCAGCCGAAGGCTCCGATTTCGTGGGGTTCACCGAGGAGGACCAGCGATAGCCACCGCGCAAAGCGAGACCGGCAGCCTCTACGACCAGATCAAAGAGCTCCTCGACGCCAACCAGGAGATCCTGATCTTCGGTCACAAGGACGCCGACGGCGACACCCTCGGCTGCAGCCTCGCCTTCGCGGAGGCTTTGCGCACGGCGGGCAAGCACGTGTGGGTGCTCATCCCACATCCGCTCCCGGACATGTACTCGTTCCTGCCTGGATTCGGTGACATTCACGAGGGCCCACCAAGCGGTGTCGAGCCCCAGCTTGTGTTCTTCTTCGACTCGGGCAACCTCGAGCGCTCTGGCAGCAGCGTGAAGCACATCGCGTCACACGCGACCATCGTCAACATCGACCATCACCCGTCCAACTCGCGCTTCGGCGACGTAAACGTCATCGATCCCAATGCATCAGCGGTCGGGCAGATGGTGATGGAGATGCTCGACCACTTCGGATACCGAATCACACAGACGATCGCGACCAACCTGTACGTGGCGCTCCTCACCGACACCGGCGGCTTCCGTCACGAGAACACAACGGTGCATGCGCTCGAGGACGCGGCGAGGCTGGCGAGCCTGGGGGCCGACCCGGGTCAGATCGCGACGATGGTCTACAAGATGCGGCCGGAGACGACGCTAAAGCTGAGCGGTCAGGCCCTGGCCACGATGCGAGTGGAGATGCAGGGCCGCCTCGCGTGGGCCAAGGTCACCAAGCGCATGCTGCGCGAGGCGAACGCCGTGATGGCCGAGTCGGAAGGCATCATCGACACGCTCAACTCGATCGCCGGGTTGGAGCTCGCGATTCTCTTCAAAGAGGTGCAGAGGGACCTGACGAAGATCAGCGTGCGTAGCCGGGGCGCGGTCGACGCCGCCGCGATGTGCGCGCTGTTCGGAGGTGGCGGACACATCCGGGCCGCCGGCGCCGAGTTCGACAAGCCCATGGACGAGACGGTGAAGATCGTTCTGGCCACGGCCAAGGAGGCGATCCTTGCCGCCTCAGCCAAGGCCTGAGCCTTCGCGCTTCACCCCCGGGGTCCTCAACATCGACAAAGCGGCCGGTGAGACGTCCTTTTCCGTGGTGCGCCGCCTTCGCCGGCTGACCGACGCGCACCGAGTGGGTCACGCGGGCACGCTCGACCCCCTGGCTACCGGCGTCTTGCCGATCCTTTTCGAGTCTGCCACGCGCCTCGCGGACTTCGCGCTCCGCCTGCCCAAGATCTACGTCGCCGACATCCACTTCGGGTTCACGACCGCCACCGACGACGCCGAGAGCGAGCTGCAACCGGTGGGTGACGCGGGCGCGCTGACGGTGAGTGATGTCGAGGAAGGCCTGGGCGCTTTTCGCGGCCGGATCATGCAGGAGCCGCCTGCGTTTTCTGCCGTGAAGATCGAGGGCAAGCGCGCATACAAGCTGGCGCGACGCGGCGAGGAGCCGAAACCGAAAGCGCGCGAGGTCGAGGTGTACGAGGCCAGGGTGCTCGACTTCACGCCAGGGTCGGAGGCCGTGGCGCGCGTACAGATCCGCTGCGGCAGCGGCACCTACCTGCGGTCCATCGCGCGCGACCTGGGCCGCCAACTTGGAGTCGGCGGCTACCTTGGCCGCCTTGTGCGCACGGCCTACGGCCCGCTCGAGATCGACTCCGCGGTGAAGCTCGATGCCCTCACGAGTGCCGACGAGGTGCGGGATCTGCTGCTTCCGGCCGAGGTCATACTGCCCGACATGCAGCCGGTGCGACTCAACATCGAGCAGGAGGCGATGGTGCGGCAGGGCCGCGCGGTGCGCGTGCTGCCCGAACCGGGACCGGGCCGACTGCGCGCGCACGACGCGGGCGGAAGGCTGATCGCGCTCGGCCACACCGACCCGCTGCGCCGCACTTTCGTGCCGGAAAAGGTGTTGTCCTGAAGACACACCTCGGGCTGCCGGTCAGCCACATCGGTCCGGTCGCCATCACCATCGGCAGCTTCGACGGCGTGCATCTCGGCCATGCCGACGTCATCCGCCGCACAGTCGCGGCCGCTTCGCAGTCGGGCGCCGCTCCCACTCTCATCACTTTCGAGCCACATCCGCGCTGCGTGCTGGACCCTGCCAACTGCCCTCAGTCGATCACCACGCTGCAGGAGAAGCTGGCGCTGCTCGAGGCGGCGGGCGTGGAGCACGCCATCGTGCTCAGATTCGATCGGGCGCTCGCGAGCCTTGGGCCGCAGGAGTTCATCGAAATGCTCGGCTCGCGGATGGACATCAAGCACTGGGTCATCGGCTTCGACTTTGCCTTCGGCAACCAGCGCAGAGGCAACGCCGCGTGGCTGCGCGAGCACGGCCACGAGGTGGATGTCGTTCCGCCCTTCACGTTCGAAGGAAAAGCCCTGCACAGCTCCGACATCAGGCGCCTCATCAACATCGGCGACGTGCACGAGGCCAACCGGCTGCTCGAACGCGAGTACGCGATGGCCGGTCCTGTCGAGGCCGGCGACCAGGTGGGCCGGCGCCTAGGCTTTCCCACTGCCAACATCGCGGTCGAGCCCAACAAGCTGATCCCGGCGCTGGGCGCCTACGCAGGCCGGGCCATCACCGACGGAAAGGAGTTCGTCGCCGCGCTTTCGGTTGGCTACCGGCCGACCTTTGGCGGCACGCAGCTCCGCGTGGAGGCTTTCCTTCTCGATTTCGAAGGCGACCTGTACCAGCACCGCCTGGATCTTCGATTCATTCGCTACCTGCACCCCGACATCAGGTTCGACAGCCCTGCGGAGCTGGTGGTGCAGCTCAAGCGCGACGTGACCGACACTCGGCGGATCGTCCAGCAGTGACCTCGGTCGTGGTCATCGGCGGCGGGATCGCCGGCTACTGCGCCGCGCTCGGGGCTCGGCGGGAAGGCGCGGAGGTCACAGTGGTCGCGAAGGCGCCTGGCGCCACGGCGCTGTACGCAGGCGCGATGGAGGTCGTGGACGACCTCGAGGCACTCCTCAAGAACGAGCCGCATCATCCCTTCAGCCGCCTGCGAATGGACCCGGTGCGATTGAGCACCGAGCTGGACACCGCGATCCCGGCCCTGCTGCTCGCTCTCGAAAGAGACGGGTTGAAGGTCGAGGGCGGATGGCGCGCACGCGGCTCTTACGCCGACATACACGGGCTCGCGCGCCCGGCCAACGTCGTTCCGGCCACTGTCGCCGGCGGGGAGCTGAAGGGTCTGGTTGGCCGCCGGGTCACTGTCGTCGGCGTGCGCGAGGTGGGGGATTACGACGCCGCATCGACGGCGCAGGCTCTCAAGGAGCTGCACAACGTGGAGGCGACGCCGGAAGAGGTTTCCATCACCGAGCTGCCGGCCGGGGCGGCGCTCACCGACCTTTACGGACGCCGCGCGCCTGCACTGACAAACACCCGGGGACTGGTCGCGTATCCGCCCGGGCTCACCAACCTGCCCGACGGAGGCTTCGAGCTGCTCGCCTCACCGCCGTCTCCACACGGATGGCGGCTGCAGCAGGCGATCGGCCTGGGCGCGGTGCGCGCAGAGGTGGATGGCGTGCAGGTCGATGGGGCGCGGATCGTCGCCGCGAAGGCGGCTGAGAAGGCGTTTCGCGCCAATGCGTTCGTGCTGGCGACGGGCCATTACATCGGCGGCGGGCTGCGCAAGGACGGCTCCACATCCGAGCCGCTCCTGAACCTGGGCGTCTTTCATGAGGGCAAGGCGGTTGCGACGCTGGGCACTCGCCTGGAGCACCTGGACTACCTCGAACCGGCGCAGGAGTTTCGCTCAGGGCTGTCGACCGATGAGCGTCTTCGCCCGCTTGACGACGCCGGGCGCGCGCCGTTCGAGAACCTGTTCGCCGCAGGCGCGGTGCTGGGTGGCTATCACTACGCAGGGCCGTGCGGATTCGGCGTCCCCATCCTCACCGGCTGGCTGGCCGGGCGGTTCGCCGCACGCTTCGGACGCTGAACCGATGCGAACAGAGGTCGAGAAGATCGTCGGAGCCGCGGCCGTGGACGAGCGTCCCGTGCGCGACCTGTGGCCGGCCGCGACCATGGCCGAGCGGGCCGGCGAGACCCCCGAACGCGTGCTGGTGGCACGGCCATCCGGACGCGAGCAGCTGGCCGCCATCCTTCGCTGGGCGACGGCCAACGCGGTGATGGTGACCCCGATGGGCGGCGCCAGCGGTGTGTGCGGCGCCCTCGCGCCGAAGCGCGGCGAGCTCGTGCTCGACATGGGTGGGTTGGATCGCATCCTCGAGATCGACGAGGTCAACCTCACATGCCGGGTCGAATCCGGTGTGAACGGGATGACCCTGGAGAAGACGCTCAACGAGAAGGGCTTGACCCTCGGCCACTATCCGAGCTCACTGCCGGGCACGACGATCGGCGGCCTGGTGTCGACTCGATCCTCGGGCCAGGAGTCGAGCCGCTACGGAAGCATCGAGGACATGGTCCTGAGCCTGGCGGTCGTTCTTCCCGACGGCACGTTCGCGGCGCCTCGGCCCGGTCCGCGGTCGGCGGTCGGTCCCGCGCTGCACGAGCTCTGGCTTGGGGCCGAAGGCGCCCTGGGCGTGGTCCTCGGCGCCGTGCTGCGCGTCCACCGCCTGCCCGCGTCGGTCATCGGCCGCGGGTACTCGTTCAGCCGGTTGGCCGAGGGCCTCGAGGCGATGCGGCACGTGATGCAGTCGGGCATGAGGCCGCTCGTGATCCGCCTCTACGACCACGAGGACTCGGTCTTCAACCGCTACGAGGTCAGCGAGCGCGAATGCGTGCTGGTGATCGCCACCGCCGGCGAGGAGGAGGTGGCGCAGGCCGAGGCCAAGGTCGTGGAGCGGCTGACGGCGGGCGCGAAGGACCTGGGCGAGGATCCCTGGCGCAGGTGGCAGGAGCACCGCTTCGGGCTTTCTGCGGAATGGCTGAAGGGAGTCCTGGAGCCGCCCGGCTCGTACGTCGACACGATCGAGCTCGCGGCGCCATGGACCGTGCTGCCACTGCTTCACGAGTCGGTGAAAACCGCAATAGCGGTCGGGGGAGTGGCGTTATGCCATTTCAGCCACGCATACGAGCAGGGCTGCTGCGCCTATTTCTCGTTTGCGGGCGCGGCTGATAGAGAGGAAGACGCGCGTGCGGCTTACAGCCGTGCGTGGGAGGGAGCCATGAGCGCGGCGCTCGAGATGGGGGCGACCATCAGCCATCACCACGGCACCGGCCGGGCGCGGGCACGCTGGGTGGCCGACGAGATGGGTGGCTGGATGCACGTGTGGCGCTCGGTGCGCGAAAGCATCGACCCTGCGGGCATCATGAACCCGAACGCGATGGGAGGGAGACGTTAAGGAATGGCAGGCGAACCTGTTCTGTTCATCGTCAACCCTGCTTCCGGCGGGGGCAAGACCGCGCACGACTGGAAGGCGATCGAGTCGTGGCTGCCGTCGACCGGGCTCAGGTTCGAGACCGCGTTTACGACGCGCCCGATGGAGGCGGTCGACATCGCGAAGAACGCAGTGCGTCAGTCGCGACCGGTCGTCGTAGCCGTCGGAGGCGACGGCACCCTCAATGAGGTAGTCAACGGCTTCTTTCACAACGGCGCGCCCATCCCGACCACCTCGCGCATGGCCATGGTGCCGCTGGGCACCGGGGGTGACTTCCGGCGGACGCTGCGCATCTCACTCGACCCTCGTCAGGCGGTACAGGTCGTCACCTCGGGAGTGCCGCGGCGCCTCGATGTGGGCTGCGTGACGTACCAGGGCAACGACGGCAACACCCAGGTGCGGCACTTCATCAACATCGCCGACGCGGGGTGGGGCGGCGAGGTCGTCCGCCGCGTCAACTCGGGCAAGAAGCGCTCGGGCGGCGCGACATTCACGCTCACCGCGCTCATGACGCTGCTCGCGTGGAAGAACAAGCCGATGCACGTGATCATCGACGGCGAGGCGCACGACGTGGTCGCGCAGCAGGTCGTCGTCGCCAACTGCCAGTACTTCGGCGGTGGAATGCGCATGGCGCCCAACGCCTCACCGACGGACGGCGTGTTCGATGTCATCGTCATCGGCAACGCAGGCAAGGTGGAGAGCCTGCGCGGCATGAGCCGGATTCGTGAGGGCAAGCACCTCGACGAACACAACCCGAAGATCACTGTGATGTACGGCAAGCGAATCGAGGTCACTTCCACCAAACCGGTGCGCATCGACATCGACGGCGAGGACCCGGGCATGCTGCCCGCGATGTTCGAGATCCAGCCAGGCTCGATCGAGTTCCTAACTCCGCGGTGATAAGACCCCTCCCCACCGCAGTGGGGAGGTCGGGAGGGGGCGGCGAGTTAGCCTGAGGGTGTGACTCGCGGGGTGATCGCCAGCCCGCACCGGCTCGCGAGCGAGGCGGGTGCGCAGGTGCTGCGCGACGGCGGTAACGCCATTGACGCCGCCATCGCGGCCGATGCGGTCCTGTGCGTGGTGTACCCGCATATGACGTCAGTGGCAGGCGACCTGATGGCGATTGTTTGGCCGGCGGGTGCTGCCGCGCCTGTCGGGCTCATCGGTGCGGGTAGGTCCGGACAGCTCGCGACCATCGACGCGGTGCGGAAGCGCGGCCACGAGGCCATGCCAGAGCGCGGCGTGCTGACGGTCACGGTGCCAGGGACGGTGGAGGCGTGGGGGCGCCTCATCGAACGCTTCGGCACGCTCGGATGGAGCGCCGTCCTGGAGCCCGCCGCCGCGCTGGCGCAGGACGGATACCAGATCACGCGTCACCTGTCAGAGGCACTGAAGAGCGCCGCCGGGCTGCTGGGCCGCGAGCCGGCCGCGCACGCTCTGTATCCGCCGATGGATGCGGGCATGGTGCTGCGCAACCCGGACCTCGCGTCAGTGCTGAAGGACATATCCCGCCACGGCTTCAACGGCTTTTATCGCGGAGAGATCGCTGCCGCCATCGTGGCTGCGATCGCCAGGCGCGACGGGTTTGTCACCGCACAGGACCTGGCCGGTCATCACTCGGATTGGGTCGAGACGGTGACCCTGTCTTATCGCGACGTCGTTGTCCACGAATTGCCACCGCCGACGCAGGGTCTCATCGCCCTCAGCCTGCTGAAAGTGCTACGTGACAGGACGAAGGCCGAGCTGGAGCCGGGCCGGGAGTTTGTCGAGATGTTCAGGTCGGCCCGCGATACCGCCTACAGCATCCGCGACCGCATCACCGACCCCGACTTCTCGCCGGTTCCCGACCTGGTCACCAGCGACGTTCCCGATGGCGGCGACACCGTCTATCTGTGCGCGGCGGACGAGCACGGGAACCTCGTGTCGCTCATCCAGAGCGTGGCATTCGACTTCGGCTCCGGCATCGTCGCCGAGGGGACGGGCATGCTGCTTCAGAACCGCGGCTGCTACTTCAGCCTGGACGCGAATCACGCCAACCGGCTGGAGCCGAAGAAACGCACCAGGCACACGCTCATCCCGGCGATGGCGACTCGCGAAGGCCGGCCCTGGCTCCTCTATGGATCGATGGGCGGCGACGGCCAGCCGCAGCTGCAGTCCCAGGTTCTGATCAACATCGTGGATCACGGTCTGGATCCAGCTGCTGCGGTCGCGCGGCCAAGGATCCGGTTCAGTCCGGA
>VBFW01000013.1 GCA_005880525.1 Chloroflexota bacterium
TGTGCGCGGCCGCAAGGATCGCCGGCGGCACGGTGCCGTCCGCGCTCGGCGGCGTCGCCAGAACAACCTCCTTCACGCCCGCAACCCGGGCAGGGATGGCGGTCATCAGGACGGTCGACGGATACGCGGCGCGGCCGCCTGGCGCGTACAACCCCGCGCGGCGAACCGGGCGAGCAAGCAGTTTCAGGCCCTTCTTACCGGCCGGCGGGGCCGCCTCCACCTGGGCCTCGTGGAACTCGCGGATGCGTTGAGCCGCGAACTCGAGGGCGGCGCGATCGGGCGCCGCAAGCCGCCTAGCCGCCGACTCGAGCTCGCCCGACGGCACCTCGAACGATTCCGACGCGCCAGGCGCCCAGCCGTCGAACCGCAGCCCGTACTCGCGCAGCGCGGCGTCGCCCTCGGCAGCCACGCGCGCGCAGATCTGCTGCACGGCCACCCTCTCCTCCGCGAACTGCGCCAGGTCGAGCCGCCGGCGCGAAGACGGCGAGTCCAGCCACGATGCGGCGTCGAACCGCTTAATCGCCAACGGACACCGCCTCGCGCAGCCGCGCGACCATCGCCTGCACCGCATCGGTGCGCGTCTTCAGGCTCGCCTGGTTGGCGATGAGCCGCGCCGTCGACGCGCCGAGGACCCCCGCGACGCGCAGCCGGTTCTCGCGCAGGGTCTCACCGCTGGCGGTGAGATCGACGATCGCGTCGACCAGGCCGACCTGGGGCGCCAGCTCGACCGACCCATGCAGGCTCACCACCTCGACCGACTGGCCGCGCGCGTCGAACCACCATCCCGTCGTGCGCGGGTACTTGGTGGCCACGCGCATGAGCGGCGGCCACGTCTCCGGGCCGGCGAGCTTCGAGGCCTCCGGCACCGCCAGCACCAGCTGGCACGCGCCGAAGCGCAGGTCGACCAGCTCGTAGTGGCCGCCTTCGTACTCCCACAGCACGTCCTTGCCCACGATGCCGAGGTCGGCGGCGCCGTGATCGACGTACGCGGGCACATCCGACGGGCGCACCAGGACGACACGCAGGCCCGGCCTTTCAACGAGAAGCTTTCGTCCCAGCTCGGGCGCGCTCAGGCGCGCCAGGCGCGCGCGCGCGAGCAGCTTCAGCGCGCCCTGCAGCAGAACGCCCGTGGGCAGAGCGATGGACACGCGGTCGTTGCGCGAGGCCTTGGCCAACTACCGACCGGTCCCCGCGAGGCGCGCCGCCACTTGCTCGGGCGGAAGCTGCTTCGTGCGCCGGCCCGGCACCGTCCAGGCAACGGTGGATGAGTTGCGGCAATGGACGAGATTGGCCGCGCCAATCGCGCGGCACCAGGCAAGAGCGTCGTCGTGGTCGCGCGGCTGCGTGTCGACCACCGCGTGCATGCCGAACAGCCGCAACGTCGAACCCAGCCGCAGGGCGGCCTCGAATCCAGATTCGGTCCAGGCGATTGCGGCGTCCAGGCGCGGGGGGGCCGGCGGCCGAGGGCCACGGCTGAGCATCTCCCAGACGAGGTCGAGCTGCACCACGAAGCCGGTCGCGGCAGCAGGCCGGCCGAACTTCGCCAGCAGCCCGTCATAGCGACCGCCCTGCGCCACCGGCCGCCCGAGGTCCGGCCCGTAGCCCTCGAAGATGATCCCTGTGTAGTAGTCGAAGTCTCGGATCGCGCCGAGGTCGAGGCGCACGATGTCGCCGAGTCCGTGGCTCTCGAGCAGGTGGCGCACGCGGCCCAGCTCGTTCAGCGCCCACTCCGATCGCCGGTTCCGCACGAGGCCGGCGGCGGCGTCGAGGATCTCAGGCCCGCCGCGCAGCGCCGGGAAGCGCAGCAGCAGCTCGTGCTCCGCGGACCGAAGCGCGGTGCGAGACAAGAGGTCTTCGAGCGCCACGAAATCCCGGGCCGCGAGCGCTGAACGCACGCCCGCCTTCACGGCGTCGGGCAGCTTGACCGCGTCCATGATTCCCTGGAAGAACTCGGCGTGCCCGACGTCGACCTGAAAGCGGCGCAGGCCTGCCGCCTCCAGACAACGGGCCGCCAGGGCGATGACCTCCGCGTCAGCGATGGCGCCACGCGCGCCTATCAGCTCCGCGCCCACCTGATACGTCTCGCGCCGCTGATGGAAGCGTCCGGCATCGGCCGACAAGACGGGGCCCGCGTAGCAGAGCCTCACCGGCAACGCGGTCGAACGCAGCTTGCCGGCGACCAGCCGCGCCACCGGCACGGTGCGCTCGCCCACCAGCGCGACCACGTCGCCGCCCGAGTCCGTGAACTTGAAAAGGCGGCGTCTCTGCTCGGAGCCGAGACCGAGGTCGAGCACGTTGGTGCTCTCGATCATCGGTGTGATCACGTGCCGGTAACCCCAGCGGCGCATCTCCGCTAGAAGCGACTCCTGCGCCTCACGTATGACCTCAGCCTCTTCCGGCAGGAGGTCGCGGAATCCCGGAACGCCGCCCAGCTGAATCGATGCCGGCAGAGCCGGAGGGCTAGGGTCGGTGAAGAGACCTCCGGGCACCGGCCACGTCGCGCATGTCAGCGCTCATTCGTCCTCGTCATCGTCATCGCCGTCGGCATCCGCATCTTCCGAGAAGTCAACCGTTTCGGCCTCGTCCTCGACCTCGTGCATGCCCTCTTCGACCTCATCGCTCGCGGGAGTTCCCTCGACCAGGGTCGCCTCGTCCTCGTCTTCGGCGAAAACCTCGACCTGGCGCGCGAGCAGGCTCTCCTTGGTGTAAGGACGGAACTCGACCTCGCGCTTGCGCCGCATCGGGAAGCTCGGCTTGCCCGCGAAGTGTGGGTCCTGGTAGGTCTCGCGCACGATGAGCTTCACGATGGTGCCCTCGCACGACGTGACGCCGGCCTGATAGCGGTTGCCACCGCGCATGAACTTCGTGAGTCGCCGCGCGAGCTTCGCCTCCAGCGTTCCCAGGCGCACCCCGCGCGACGTCTCGGCGACGATGCTGTCGCCCTCGATCTTCAACTCGGCCACGTCGCCGGCCGCGGCCTTCGAGCAGATGTCTTTGCCCGCGACGCTGTCGAGGATCGTGATGATGGTCTTCCCCATCTCCTCGACGAACAGGTTGAGGTCGACCCTGGTGCCGCCGACCTTCAGCCCTTCCTTCTGGTGCAGCAGCGCGTTGATGCGCGCCGCATTTTTCTTGGCGATGGAGTTGAGCGGGTTCAGCTTCAGTGCGACCTCATAAGCGGCCTTCGCATCCTTCAGCTTGCCGAGCTCCGACAGGGCCTTGCCCAGGCGGTTCTGCGACTCCTCGTCCGGGCCGAGGTTGTCGATGATGAACTTGTTCAGCTTGACCGCCTCGTCCCAGCTGCCGGCGATGGCGAGCTGCACCGCGTCGTCTGCGTACTGGGATCGCGGCTTCAGGTGCTCAGTCGACTCTGTCTTCACACGTGCTCCTCGCAGAAGTTGGACCAACCTCGGACGCACGCCAATGAACCGCGGGTCTGAGGGAGGACGAGTATAGATACTGCCAGAACGCAGCGAGGCCGAATCTGGACAATCTGCACGTGCTGCGTCCCCCGGCGGCGGCCCTAGTTGCCGTCCTTTCCTTAACTATGGGCGGCTCCTGTTTGTTCGGTCCGCAGGGGCCGGTCATCAAGATCGGCGTCGACCTGCCGCTCAGCGGCGCCGAGGCCGGCGCTGCCGTCCCCGCTCTCAACGGCATCCGCTACTACGTCCAGCAGCACCCGACGCTCGACGGCTTCACCGTCGTCCTGTCCGAGAGCGACGACTCGAGCGGCGGGCTGCCTGACCCGCACCGCGGAGCAGACAACGTGCGTGCCTTCCTTCAGGATCCGCTCGTCGCGGCCGTCATCGGCCCGTTCGACTCGAATGTCGCGCGCGCGGAGATACCCGTGGCGAACACGTCGCTGCTCGCGATGGTCAGTCCCGTCACCAGCAGTCCCTGCCTTACGCAGAACGTCTACCTGCCGGCCGCGCTCAGCCTGAGCCATACGGCGGTGACCTGCAAGGACGCCGGCCTGCCGGCGGCGAACGACCTGCATACGTCAGGCAGCAATAACTACTTCCGGCTCGCACCGACCGATCAGCTTCAGGGTCCAGCCGCCGCCGACCACCTCTTCAAGACCCTGCAGCTCACGCGCGCCGCGGTGATCTCCGACCATGAGTCCTACGGCCAGGCACTGGCCGATAGCTTCACCACGCGCTACATCAAGCTCGGCGGCAGCGTCGTGGGCCGGCTCGACCTGGATTCGTCAGCCGACCACGTGGCATTCCTCAAAAGGATGAAGGCGGATGGTGCGCAGGCGGTCTATTACGGAGGCATCACCGCCAATCGCGGCTGCACGATCCGAGCGGAGATGCTGGACGCATTCGGCGGGAATGTTGCCGTCCCGTTCGTCGGCGGTGACGGCATCGCCGAAGACCCGGCGTGCGTGCGCGACGCGGGGGCGAACTTCGCCGGCATGTACGCGACGGTTCCGGCCGTCAACCCAACCGACCTTCCTTCGGCGGCGCCCGTGATCAAAGGCTTCAAGAGCGCCTACCCGAACCCGTCGGACTACGGCCGCTACACCGTGATCGCCTACGACGCAGCCGCGATCGTGTACGACGCCATCGACCGCGCGATCACCGCAGCGAACGGCAAGCTTCCGGCGCGCCCCGCCGTATTGGCGATGCTCGCCGCCACCTCGGGCCTGGGAGGCGCGACGGGCACGATTCGGTTCGACGCCAACGGCGACACCACGCATCGGGTCATCTCGATCGTCGAGTCGCCCCGCCTCGACAGGACCGCTCCGTGGCTGGCCGCCGGTTCGGTGGATTACAGCGCCGCGCTGCCATATTGATACAGCGGCGCGCCCATCTCCGCCGAGCTCAACTCAACTGCGGCCAGACACAACTTGACTTGGAGGGCCTTCCGAGTCGATAGTTGCGACGGAGTGTCGGTTCGGCCACCCCGTGTGGCCGCATTCGCCGCCGGCGCACTCTCGCCCCGGCGTCGCTGGGAAGAGGGCGGCGAATGACGGAGGCGTCCAGAGCAAAATCAAGGCCTCCATTTGCACAAGGGGGAACCATATGGTTCGTACTAGGGGACTCGTAGTCCTCACCATGGCGACACTTGTCGCCTTCGCGTGCGGCAGTTCGAGTGGGCCCGCGGGATCCAAGGGCACCATCAAGATCGGGTCCGACCTGCCCGTGTGTACAGTCGGCGGTCAGGCGGTTCAGAACGGCATCCAGTTCGCGATCAATCAGAAGAACGCGGCTGGTGGCGTCAACGGATACTCGATCCAGTTCCAGGGCTTCGATGACTGCCGGCAGGGCTCGTACAACGCCGACGCCGGTGTGGAGAACGTCCAGAAGATGCTGGGCGACAGCAAGTTCCTGGGCATGATCGGTCCCTACAACTCGGCAGTTGCGAAGGCTGAGATTCCGATCGCATCTCCTCAGCACTTCGTCATGATCAGCCCGTCCAACACCAACCCGTGCCTCACCAAGGACCTGTCGACGTGCTCGTATCACCCGCAGGACCTTCGGGCCGGCAACGCGAACAACTACTGGCGCGTCGTCACCACTGACGACTACCAGGGTCCGGCGATGGCCGACTACATGTACAAGCAGCAGAGCATCACCAATGTCGCCATCCTTGACGACAGCACGGTGTTCGGCGTCGGTATCGCAAGCGCGTTCGAAGCCGAGTTCAAGAAGCTCGGCGGCACCGTGGCCAAGCACTCCTCGTACAAGAAGGACCAGCAGGGCAGCGACTTCAAGTCGATTCTGCTTTCCTTCAAGAACGCGGGCGCGAAGGCCGTGTACGTCGGAGGCACCGACGACCAGAACATCTGCATCCCGCGGGCGCAGATGAAGCAGCTTGGCTGGGACGTGCCGTTCGGCGGCGGTGACGGTATCGAGACCACGGACTGCATCGACCAGGCGACCGGCAACGAGCAGGGCATCCTCGCCACGTCCGCCGGCGCCGACGCGACCCAGGTTCAGGGCGCGGCGCAGACCATCGCCGACTTCCGCAAGGCCTTCCCGGGCCCGAACGACTTCGGCGGTTACACCATGCAGGCATACGACGCCACCAACGCTTTGATGGCCGCCATCGGGCGCGCGATCAACAACGCCAACGGCAGCACGCCGACCCGCGACCAGGTCCGGTCAGAGATGGCCAAGACCAAGGGCTTCGTGGGTGTCATCGGCACTTACGACTTCGACGAAAAAGGCGACACGAGCCTCAAGATCGTTTCCATCTACGTCGTCAACGGCAAGCTGAGCGCCGACCAGGTCAAGAACTCGACGGGCGTTTGCGGCTCCAAGACCGCGAAGGACGCCTGCTTCGTCTGGAAGACGCAATTCGACTTCGCCAAGGCCAGCAGCTAACCTGTAGCCCAAATCCGCGAGGAGGCCCCACTCGGGGCCTCCTCGTTCTTCACCTGAACGGAGGGATAGGACCCGGGCGTGGCGACAAGCGTTTCGGCCCTAACCAGGATCCGGTCGGCGCGGCTGGCCGGCATGACATTCACCGACTACGGCTTCTACGTGCTCTGCGGCACCGCCATCGTGCTGCTTGCCACGCAGGCTGTGCTCGACCCTCGCACCTTCTTCCAGGTCCTGGACTTCGGCATAGCCGACGGCGCCATCTACGCCCTGGTCGCTCTGGGATACACGATGGTGTACGGCATCATCGAGCTGATCAACTTCGCGCACGGGGACATCTTCACCCTGAGCGCGGTCATCGGCTCGGCGATCCTTGGCTTCTTCACCGTCAGCGAGAACACGTTCTCACTCACAGAGTTCGTGACCCTGCTGCTCGTGTTCCCGGTTGTGATGCTGATGATCGGCGGCATCAACGTCACCATCGAGCGAGTGGCCTACCGGCCGCTGCGCAATGCCCCCAGGCTGGCGCCCCTGATCACCGCCATCGGCATGTCGTTCATCGTCGAAGGTGTCATGTATCTGTGGCATGGCTCGGCGATCATCCACTTCCCGGACCTCCTGCCCCACGGCCCAGGGTTCCAGACCTACATCGGCGGCGTGTTCTTCACGTTCAAGGACATCTTCGTCATCGTCGCGGCCGTGATCCTGGTGTCATTGCTTGCCGTCTTCATCAATGCCAGCAAGCTTGGCAAGGCCATGCGCGCCACCGCGCAGGACCGCGACGCCGCGCAGCTCATGGGCATCGACATCAACCGCACTATCTCGGCCACCTTCTTCATCGGCGCCGTGCTGGCGGCCGCCGGCGGGATCATCTACGGCCTGTACTTCAACAACCTCGACTACCACCTCGGGTTCTCGGTCGGGCTCATCGCCTTCACGGCAGCGGTATTCGGCGGCATCGGCAACATCCCCGGAGCGGCGCTGGGTGGGCTGCTCATCGGCCTCGTGAAAGCCTTCAGCGACAACTACGTCGGTTCCCGATGGACGCACATCATCGTCTTCAGCATCCTGATAGCGGTGCTCGTCTTCAGGCCGACCGGCCTGCTGGGGATGCGGGTGCCTGAGAAATGAGCAATCGGGTCGCCGCGCCGCCGCGTTCGCTCTTTGCTCGCCTGCGGCTGCGGGAGCGCATTCGAGACCGCGACACAGCGATCTACGGCCTTCTGCTGCTCGTCGCGCTGGTGTTCCCTGCGATCAGCCTATACACCAGCGACGGAAGCACTTACCTGATCGCGGTGGCGGGCCACGCGGGCACATACGTCCTTCTTGCCATCGGGCTCAACGTGGTCGTCGGCTTTGCCGGCCTGCTCGACCTGGGCTACGCCGCCTTCTTCGCGATCGGCGCATACACGTATGCCCTGTTCGCCTCGCAGCAGCTGCTGGCCTCACCCATCCATCACGCGTACCACTTCCCGTTCTGGCTGATGATGTTCGTGGGCCTAATCATCGCGGCGAGCGCAGGCGCGATCCTTGGCTTTCCCACGCTCCGACTTCGCGGCGACTACCTCGCCATCGTCACGCTGGGCTTCGGCGAGATCGTCCCTCAGGTTTTCCAGAACTTTGACCAGTGGACCGGCGGCATCAACGCCATCGGCGGCATCGACCAGCCGACGCTGCCCGCCTGGGTCACTGGACCCTGGGCGGGGGCCGACAGCATCTCGATCGTCGCACCATTCAGTTTCAGCTTCGACCCCATCGCCTACTACGTCCTGATCTTCATCCTGGTCTCGGTGGCGATCGTCCTGGTCAACAACCTGCAGCGCTCGCGTTTGGGCCGTGCGTGGATGGCCATCCGTGAAGACGAGGTCGCCGCCGCGGCGATGGGCATCAACACAGTGACGACGAAACTCCTGGCCTTCGGCATTGGCGCGTCGTTCAGCGGCTTCGCGGGCGCGTACTACGGCGCGAGCTTCGGCCTGGTCAGCCCAGACGACTTCCTGTTCATCGTGTCGATCACGGTGCTCGTGATGATCGTGCTCGGAGGCATGGGCAGCATCCCAGGCGTGATCGTCGGCGCAATCACCGTCTACTTCATCCTCAACTGGTTCCTACCGCTACTGCCCCCAGCCGTCCAGTCGCTGGCCAGCTCGATCGGCCTCGGTAGCCTGAACGCACGCTCCGGCGACTGGCCAGGCCTTGGCAACGAGACCCAGAACGTGACGCTGCTGCTCTTCGGGCTGATCCTCGTCAGCATGATGCTGGTGCGTCCCCAGGGCCTCTTCCCCAGCCGCGTGCGCGAGCAGGAGTTGAAGCACGCGACCGGGCAGGAAGACGAGGCCGCGATCGAGCAGGCGCACGCATGACAGACAACCTCGACGACAACATCCTGGTCCTGAACAACGTCACCAAGCGCTTTGGCGGCCTGGTCGCAGTTGATGACGTCAGCCTCAGCATCAAGCGCGGCGAGATCTTCGCGTTGATAGGCCCCAACGGCGCGGGCAAGACGACCCTCTTCAACAACGTGACAGGGCTCTTCAAGCCGACCAGCGGACACGTGATCCTCAACGGCAAGGACATCACAGGCTCCAAGCCGCATGAGGTGGCGCGGCTCGGCATCGCGCGGACGTTCCAGAACATCCGCCTCTTCGACTACATGACGTGCCTCGACAACGTGCGCGTCGGCCGTCACGTGCGCATGCACTCCAAGCTGTGGGACGGCCTCTTCAAGCTGCCCGCCGAGCGCCGCGAGGAGGCGCGCGTCACCGAGGAGGCCATGGAGCTGCTCCGCTTCGTCGGCATCGCACGGCAGGCACACCAGTACGCGCGCAACCTGCCGTACGGACAGCAGCGCCGGCTCGAGATCGCGCGGGCGCTCGCCACCGAGCCGAAGCTCCTACTGCTCGACGAGCCGGCCGCGGGTTTCACGCCGCAGGAGAAGGTGGAGCTGATGGCGTTGGTGCGAAAGATCCTCGACAGGGGCGTGACTGTCTGGCTCATCGAGCACGACATGAAGGTCGTCATGGGCATCTCAGAGCGCATCGTCGTGCTCGACCACGGCGAGAAGATCGCGGAAGGGCCACCCGAGGAAGTACGGACCGACCCGCGCGTGATCGAAGCCTACCTGGGCAAGTCTGCGTAGCTCGATGGCCCTGCTCGAGCTCAACGGAGTCGACGCCTTCTACGGACGTATTCAGGCGCTGCGCAAGATGTCGATCGGGGTCGAGAAGGGCGAGGTGGTCGCGCTCATCGGCTCCAACGGAGCCGGCAAGACAACGACGCTTCGCACCGTCTCAGGCCTCATGCACCCGCAGGCCGGCACCATCCGTTTTGACGGCCGCGACATCGCCAACACCGGGCCGTCAAAGATCGTTGGGCTGGGGATCTCCCAGTCGCCAGAAGGCCGCCGCCTATTTCCACGCATGTCGGTCATCGACAACCTGTTCATGGGCGCCTATTCACGCAACGACAGGCCAGAGATCAGATCGGACATGGACCGCATCTACACGCTGTTCCCTCGCCTCAAGGAGCGGCGCACCCAGATCGCGGGCACGCTGTCCGGGGGCGAGCAGCAGATGCTGGCAATGGGTCGGGCTCTGATGGCCCGACCGAAGTTGCTGATGCTGGACGAGCCTTCGCTTGGACTCGCGCCGATCCTGGTCGAGACGATCTTCAGCATCATCCGCGAGATCAACTCGCAGGGGACGACCGTGCTCCTCGTGGAGCAGAACGCGCACAAGGCGCTGGAGGTGGCCCACCGCGGCTACGTGCTGGAGACCGGCTCCATCGTCAAGACCGGCACCGGCCAGGAGCTGCTCGCGTCAGAGGACGTACAGAAAGCCTATCTGGGGATGTAATGAGAGGGACCCGTCCCGGCTCCCTCTCATCGGTGCGCTCAACGGCCGACTAAACCAAGACCGAATCAGCGCCACTCGCGGCCGGATTCGCGCACCTGCTCTCCCTCCGGAGAGGTTGCGCTTGATTTAGTGCTTCGCCTGGCCACTACCGGAGTCTGAATGCGGCGTGGAGTCATGGCCGGGCAGAGCCCGGCCATCCCTGCAACGCTGGGCCCCG
>VBFW01000014.1 GCA_005880525.1 Chloroflexota bacterium
AGAGCGCCTGGCGGTCGAGATTCGCGACGCTTTCGACCAGGATCACGAGCCCAACCAGGGCCTCGAGGATCGGGTCGTGGCGGCAATTCCATGGGACGAGCCGCGTCGGCGAACGCTTTCCCGGCCGCGCCTGGCAGGCACATTCGCCGCGTTGCTCGCGGCGGTGGTGATCGTGATTCTGATCGCGCCGACAGTCCTCAACCGGCTGAACATCACGTTTCCCGGCTCTGGCCCGGGGCCAGAGCCGCCCTGGTACTCACTGGCGTCGGTCACCGGCGATTCGCTCTTCGTCGTCCAGCGCGGCGGCGCGCAAAACGCGTTGGTCCAGTCACCAGACGGCGGCCGCACGTGGATCGACCGCTTGCGTTTCAAGGGCGTGTATGACGGCATGCAGATGTACGGCCAGGACGGCTTCATCTGGTCAATGGACATGGATACGAGCAACTGCCACGCCAACGCCCGGGGGTGCCAGCCCCCGAGCCAGCACGTCTCGCTCTACCGAACCTGGGACGGGGGTGCGACGTGGACCAAGATGCCGGATCCGGGCGTCCCGGCGAACGGGGTCTTCTTCCTCGACGCCGTGCATGGCTGGATCGACTCGGGCTCCGCGGCAACGGGACTGGGCTCTGACGTCCTGTACGCGACGACCGACGGCGGCAAGAGCTGGAACCTGGTGGGTGCGCTGCCCAAGTCGGCGCCGATGGTCTGGGTCGGCGGCGTCGGCAGCTACCACGTGACCTTCAGCCGCAACAGCGACGGCTCGTTCCGCGGCTGGTACCTGGGCAATGCGTCGCTGTTCACGAGCATTGATGGCGGCCACTCGTGGCAGCCGGTGGTGATCCCCGCGCCGGCCGGGCTGTCTGCCTGGACGGTGACTCCGTCTCAGCCGTGGATCAACGGCCAGGCCGGCGTCTTACCGGTCGCCTATCGCGATCCGAGCGGGCCGGACAACGCCACTGCCAATCAGATCTACCTCTACGTGACGCACGACGGCGGTAGCACATGGGCCGATCCCCGATCGCCGGAGGTGGGGTTCGCGCCAGTCGGCGACGTCTTGTCGATCACAATCCTCGACCAACAGCACATCTGGCTGACGAGTCAATCGCTCACCGCAGGTGACAAGGTGGAGGCAGGTCCGGCCGTGGCGTGGACCTCCGACGGCGGACTGAGCTGGAGCGTCGAGACGCTCCACACGCCGCACATCCTCCAGATGACGTTCAGGGATGCGACACACGGCTTCGCGCTCGACGTGACCGGCGCCTACAACGTGAACGGCATCCTCTCCACGTCGGACAGCGGTATGACGTGGCAGCGGGTGAACGTGCCAGTCTTCGCCTAGGTGTTTTCGGCCGCCTCTTGAGCAGCGGTCTCGCCGGCCTCGTGTGACGCGGACTCGTTCGAGGGCCCGTGCTGGCCGCCCGGGCCTCCCGGATGGAACGTGCCGTTGTTCTCGGCCGCCTCCTGCGCTGCGGTCTCGTTCTGCTCATGGGATGCCGTCTCGTTAGACCTCGGCGAGGGTGACGGAGAGGCCGCGGCCAGGAAAGTGCCATGAGCCAATGCGTTTCCGCTGTTCGCCAGCGCGGTCACACCGAGCACGACGCCCAGCACCAGTGCGGCGCTGATCACGAGCGCGAACGTCAGGGCAGGTTTCCTCTTCATGACGTTGATCGTGTCAGCCGAACCTCAGAATCACCTTGGATTCAGTTGTGAGTTTTGACGGCTCACAGCCCGACCTGCTGGGGCGGATCCCCTTCGGTCAGGACGCGGCCGATCAGCGAGTAGAGCTCTTCTCTCTGCCGCCTGGTCAGAGGCGCGAACGATGACTCGAACACCCCGTCGATCACCTCGTAGCCCGTGCGCAGAGTCGCCTCACCTTTGGCGGTGAGCCGGTGCCGGATTGCGCGCCCCGGGCCCGCGACGCGCTCGATCAGGCCTCGTCCCACCAGCCGGCCGGCCAGGGCGCCGAACGATTGGTCGGTCTGGAAGGTCATCTCGGCGAGGGCGTGCGCCGAGGAGTTGGGCCGTCGAGAGATCGCTCGGAGGGCGTCCCACTGGGGAAGCGAGGTCCCTGCCTCTCGAAGCCGGCTGTCCATCCCTCTGTGATGGCGGTACTGCAGCTGCTTGACGGCCCGACCAAGGTCCTGAAGGCTTGCCGGCACGGGGCCAGCATAGCCGATATCTAAGCTTGCGTATATAAAAGTACTGATATACAATTCCTGACATGGAAACGAGTACTCGCAACTACGACGTCGCGGTGGCCGGCGTCGGCACGGTCGAGGTCACGGTCTCGGAGCGAGGCGAGGGATCGCCCTTCCTTCTGCTGCACGGTGGCGGTGGGCCACTGACGGTGAGCGCTTTCGCCGACCTGGTTGCCGCCGAGCCCGCGCACGTGATCACACCGACGCATCCCGGGTTCGCGGGCACGCCTCGACCCGACGCGCTGAGCTCCGTTCGCGGTCTGGCCCAGCTGTACGTGGCCCTGATCGACGCGCTCGAACTGAAGAACGTCACGGTCGTCGGCAACTCCATCGGCGGATGGATCGCGGCCGAGATGGCGCTGCTCGAAAGCAGGCAGGCAAGCCGTTTCATCCTCGTCGACGCAGTCGGCATCGAGGTCCCAGGCAATCCCGTTGTTGACTTCTTCTCCCTCACTCCGCGGCAGGTCGCGGAGCACAGCTACCACGACCCCGACAGATTCGGGATCGACCCGACAAAGCTGCCGCCGGAGGCGCTCCAGGCGATGGCCGGCAATCGCGCGACCCTCACCGTGTACGCCGGCACCTCGATGAATGATCCTGGCCTCGCGGGCCGGCTGCGGGCCGTGACCAGGCCGACGCTCGTTGTTTGGGGCGACGCTGATCGCATCGCCAACCCCGACTACGGCCGCGCGTTTGCCGCAGCCATTCCAGGCGCGAGGTTCCAGCTGCTCGAGAAAACCGGGCATCTTCCACAGATCGAGACGCCTGGGCAGCTGCTCGAAGCGATCCGGCAGTTTGTGCATGATGGAGCGAGTGCCCGACCGGCCTGAATCGATCCCCGATAGCCACGCCGACCTCCTTCAGTCACGCGTCGCGATCATGGCGACAGTCGGTCCTGACGGACGGCCGCAGGTCTCGGCCCTCTGGTTCCTGGCGCAAGACGGCACGGTGAAGATTTCGCTCAATACCAGCCGGCAGAAGACGAAGAACCTCAAGCGCAACCCCAAGGTCAGCGTGATCCTCCTCGATCACGCCAATCCTCACCGGTACGTCGAGCTGCGAGGCGACGCGGAGATCGAGCCTGACAACGACTACAAGTTCGCAGACCTCGTCGGCGGCAAGTACGGGGTCGACCTTCGTTCGCGCGACCGGGCGGGCGAGGGCCGCGTGATCGTGACCATCCACCCGGTGCGCGTTCGCACCTGGGGATGAGCGGGTGAAGTTCGCCGGCGTCGAGGTAACTCGCATCGGCATGGGCACCAACCGGCTCACGGACAAGCGTGAGAACGTCGCGTTCATCAAGGCCGCCGTGGCGGCGGGCGTGCAGGTGATCGACACTGCGCACCTGTACACCGGCGGGCAGAGCGAGGAGACGATCGGGGCCGCGCTCTCTCCCATGCCCGACAACGTCATCGTGGCCACCAAAGGTGGATTCAACGGGGCTTCGGCGGCGGTGATTCGCTCAGAGATCGACGAGAGCCTGCGCCGCCTGCACGGCAAGAGCATCGCGTTGTACTACCTGCATCGCGTCGACGCCGAGGTTCCCCTCGAGACGAGCCTGGCTACGATCAAGGAGTACATGGATCGCGGAGTCATTCGCAACGTCGGCATATCACAGGTGACCGTCGAGCAGATCGAGCGAGCGCGCAAGGTCGTGCCGATCGCCGCGGTGCAGCAGCAGTACAGCCTGTCGGAGCGGAAGCACGACGCCGAGGTCGACTACTGCACCCGCGAGGGCATCCCGTTCGTGCCGTTCTATCCGCTGCACGGGGCAGAAGGGCGCGCGCTCGAGGAGGTCGCCGGGCGCAAAGGTGCCACCACCAAGCAGGTCGCGCTCGCGTGGCTGCTGAAGCGCTCGCCGGTCATGCTGCCCATCCCCGGCACCCTGTCGCTCGCGCACGTCAAGGAGAACCTGGCCGCGTCGAAGATCGAGCTGAGCGAGGCCGACATGTCGGCGCTCGACCACGGCCGATGACCGGACTGCTGCTGCCCTCTCGCGAAGTTCTGCTCTGGGCCGGCAGCGACTTCGCTTCGCTCGTCCAGACCGCCACCGAGGCGGAGCGCCTGGGCTTCGACTCTGTGTGGGTGGGTGATTCCCTCCTGGCCCGCCCTCGCGGCGAGCCGGTGGCGCTTCTCGCCGCCATCGCCGGAGCAACCAGGCGTGTGCAGCTGGGCACCGCGGTCCTGCTGCCGCTGCTGCGAAACCCGGTTTCGCTGGCCCACCAGCTGGCCACCGTCGATCGGATCGCCAACGGTCGCGTCATCGTGGGCATCGGTCCGGGCGCCGAGCTGCCCGGCACGCACGCGGAGCTCAAGGCGGTCGGCGTGCCAAGCGACCGGCGGGTCGGCGGGATGCTCGCGGCCATCGAGAGATGCCGGAGGTTGTGGCGCAACGAAGAGCCAGGTATCGAGCTGCAGCCGCGTCCTTTCAGTCCGGGCGGCCCGCCGATCTGGGTGGGCGGGACGGGTCCCCGGATGCTGCGCCTTACCGGCGAGCGGTTCGAAGGCTGGTTGCCGCTGAGCCCCACACCGTCGGATTACGCCTCGGGCTTGCAAGCTGTGCGGGCGGCAGCCGAGAAGGCCGGGCGGGATCCAGGCAGCATCGCCACCGGGGTCTATCTCACTATCGCCGTCGCCGACGGCGCGAGCGATGCGGCGGCCGAGTTGAACGCCTACATGCTTGCCTACTACGGCGTCCCGGCTGAGGCCATGGCCAAAGGCATGGCGCTCCACGCGGGAACACTCGAATCGGCCGCCGACTGGTTTGCCGCCTACCGCGCGGCGGGCGCACGCGAGATCGTGGTGCGGCTGGCGCGACCGAACCTCAGCGATTACAACGACACGGCGCGCCGCCTGCTCGAGGCGTCGCGCGCCGGGGTTTAGCGGTGGGCCTCGACGTAAGTGCGCTCACGTTCGACGTGTTCGGGACGGTTGTCGACTGGCGCACGGGCGTCATCGCGGAGGCCCGCCGGCTGGGCAACCTCCGTGGCGTGGAAGCCGATTGGGAGCGCCTCGCCGACGCCTGGCGCGGGCTGTACCTGCCTTACATGGCCAAGGTGCGGACCGGTGAGCTCCCATGGACCAACTTCGACCGGCTGCACCGCGCTTCCCTGGACGAGGTGCTGCGCGACCTCGGATTGGATGGCTTCGGCGATGCGGATCGCGACGAGCTGACCAGGGCCTGGGAGCGGCTCCCGCCGTGGCCCGACGCGATCGATGGCCTGACAAGGCTCCAGGGTCGCTACCTCGTGTCTACCCTGTCGAATGGCAATCGATCTCAGCAGGAAGGGCTGGTCCGCTACGCAGGCCTGCCGTTCACGCGGCTCATGTCGGCGGAGGATTTCCACCACTACAAGCCCGATCCGGAGATCTACCTTGGCGCCGCATCGGCTCTTGGAGTTGCGCCCGACCGCGTGATGATGGTGGCGGCCCACAAAGGCGACCTGCGCGCGGCCCAGGCCGCGGGCTTGCGCACCGCGTTCGTCGAGCGCCCGCTCGAGAAGGGACCTGGCGGCGGGGCGGATCGCCTTCCGGACCCGGACTCGGACGTCCAGGCGACCAGCTTCACCGACCTGTCCAAACAGCTCGGCTGCTAGTGCGGGGAGCTGATCGTCACCTTCAGGATCCATCCGTCCGCATTCTGGGGATAATGTCGCCTGATGCCGATTCCTCCCTCGTTGCTCAACCGTCCCGGCGCGCTGATCACGATCGCCGCCCGCACAGGCCAGGAGCTGGCCAAGCGCCGCTTGAACCCCATGGGACTGAGCGTGCAGATGTGCGGCGTGATGAACCTGCTGGCGGACGGCCCTGTATCTCAGCACGCGCTCGGCGCGCAGCTGGGAATCGATCGCACGACTGTGGTCGAATTGATCGACGATCTCAAGAAGCAGGGGGTCGTCGAGCGGCGCCGGAATCCGGCCGACCGGCGTTCGTACGCCCTGCACCTGACCGCCAAAGGGCGGACCGTCCAGAAACGGGCCACCAAGGCCTTTGACGCGGCCGTGGACGAGTTCTTCGGGCCTTTGACCTCGGCCGAGCGCAAGGCGCTGGCCGACATGCTGACCAGGATGATCCTGAAGGCCCAGGCGAAGCTGGCCTAGCGTCCGATAACCGTCCCTTAAAGGAATTATCCGCTTAAGGGAATAACCGCCAAGAGCCTCGGCTTGTGTTGGTCATGAGACGCTTGACCCTCGGACCGAGAGCTCGGAACGCCATTCGCTTTGTCGCCCGGTTTGTCAACCCGCTGACGCTTCTTGTCGCGGGCCGGAGCTGGATGCGGATCGTCGGCGTGATCCGCCACCGCGGCCGCAGGACGGGCCGGCCGTACGCCACGCCGCTGGGCATGCGTCGCATCGGCGACAGCTTCGTCATGCCGCTCACGTTCGGTGACAGCGCCGCCTGGTATCGGAATGTGACCGCGTCCGGCTCGTGCGAGGTGACCTACATGGGTCGCAACTACTCGCTCACGGATCCCGAGGTCATCGACTACGAGGCGGCGGCGCCGGCCTTCCCGCGCTACGAGCTGCTGCAGTTCCGGTTCGTCGGCATCGCCCAGTACCTGCGCATGCAGATCCTCTAGGAGAGCAAAGCAATGACTCGGTCTCGCAACCTCACCCTCGCGCTCATCGTGATCGCGTTCGCACAGTTGATGGTCGTGCTCGACACCACCATCGTCAACGTGGCGCTGCCTTCGGTGCAGCGCGCACTTCATTTCAGCGCCACCGACCTGGAATGGGTCGTGAACGGTTACGCGCTCGCGTTCGGCGGACTCCTTCTTCTGGGCGGGCGAGCCGGCGACCTGTACGGCCGACGGCGCATGTTCGTCATCGGCGTCCTGCTGTTCGCGGCCGGCTCATTCGCCGGCGGGCTGGCCACGACATCGACGTGGCTGATCGCGGCGCGTGTCATCCAGGGCGCCGGCGGCGCGATCGTCGCCCCCACCGCACTCTCCCTGATCGCCGACACCTTCCAGGAGGGCGCCGCACGCAACCGTGCCCTCGGCGTGTACGCCGGCGCGGCCGGCAGCGGCGGCGCGATCGGCCTGATCCTCGGCGGCATCATCGTCAACTACCTGTCGTGGAGGTGGGTCCTGTTCGTCAACGTCCCCATCGCCCTGGTGCTCGCAGCCGTCGCACCGAGGGTTCTTCCGGCCCCCGAAGCCCGCACTGGCCGCCTCGACCTGCCCGGAGCGATCTCGGTCACAAGTGCCATGACATTGCTCGTGTATGGCCTGTCGCGCGCCGCCACGCACACCTGGACCGACAACCTGACCGTCGCGACGCTTGGTCTGGGCGCTGCGCTGTTGGTGCTTTTCCTTCTCATCGAGCTGCGCAGCCGCCAGCCGCTGATGCCGCTGAGCATCTTCGCGAACCGGAACCGCAGCGGCGCGTTCGCGCTGCGAATGGTGGCCGGATCCACGACGCTCGCCGTCCTGTTCTTCCTGAGCCAGATCGTCCAGAACGTGCTCGGCTACAGCGCGCTGCAGGCGGGGTTCGCATTCCTGCCGCTCGGCGTGGGCGTTGTCATCACGGCCCAGATCACCTCGCGGCTCGTGGGACGCATTGGGCCAAGGCTGCCCATCGCGGTCGGAGCGCTTGTCGTCGCCGGTGGCCTGTTCTGGCTGTCGCGCATCGGCGGGCAAGTGAGCTACGTGCCCGACATTCTCGGCCCACTCGCAGTCCTCTCAGTCGGGCTGGGACTCATCTTCTTCCCGACCACCGTGGTTGCCATCTCCGGCGCGGCCAGGCACGAGTCGGGCCTCGCGTCCGCGGTGCTCAATGTGAGCCAGCAGCTGGGCGGTTCGATCGGGCTAGCGGTTCTTGGAACCGTCGCGGCCAACGTGACCAGCGATCACCTCGCAGGAGCGCGGCCGACCCACACTCTTATCAACAGCGCGCTCACGGCAGGCTTCACCACCGCGTTCGAGCTCGGTGTGCCCATCGCGCTGGCCGGCTTTCTGCTTGCGCTGCTTGTCATCCGCGTGCAGCGCCCGGCCCAGAAGCCGGTAGCGCTACCCGAGGCGGCCTGATGCGGACTCCGCCTGGCACCACGCGTAGAGGGCGTCGTACATCGGGGTCTCGAGCTGGATCTTCCTGTGGTCGTCCATGCCGTGCACCAACGCGAAGCCGTTGGCGATCGCGTACAGGCCTGCCGCCTCCGGGCAGGAGGCTCGATCCGCGCTGACGTCGGCGCCGTGCACGATCTGCGCCAGCCTCTTCAAGCCGGGATCCTCCAGCCCGTACTTGACCATGATCGACTCGAAGCTGCAGCGCCCGTCGACGTGGCCGAGCTCGACGTTCTTGACGTCGTAGGGTGTGGCGCCCTCTCGCGCCGCGACGGCCATGACCTCATTCGCGGGCACGTACAGGAATTCAGCGTCCTGGTCGACGAATCGCTTGATGAGCCATGGGCATGCGATGCGATCGACATTGGCGTTCTGGCGCGTGATCCACTTCATTCAGCTACCTCCTAATGCTTCCAGCGACCACGAGGTGGCTCGCACGAGGGCTCAGCCATCGAAAGCTTAGGCTTGCCAGGATGCGCCCAACGGAGAGCCGTTCGGCCCTTTTTGGAATCGTCGCGGGCATCTTCGTCTCCGGCACCGGCATCGGATCGCTGCTACCAATCCTGCCTCTTTACCTCCGTGAGCGCGGTGCATCCTACGCGCTGGTAGGCGTGATCGTCGGATCGGCGCTGCTCGCGCAGGCCATCGGCCAGTGGCCCGCGGGGATCCTCGCGGAGCGCGTGGGCGCGAAGGCGATGATGATCGGCGGCCTCGTCGTGGCAGCCGCGGCGTCGGTCACATTCATAATCCCGCTGCCCATCGAGTGGCTGATCGTGCTGCGGTTCGTGCAGGGCCTCGGCTTCGCGGCGATCATCCCCGCCGAGCTCGCGGCGGTCGCCGACGTCGTGCCGCGCGCCAAGCTGGGCCGCGCCTACGGCTGGGTGTCCGGAGCACAGCAGGCCGGATACATCGGCGGGCCCGCCATCGGCGGATTCCTTGCGGTGTTCGGACGTTGGACCGTCTTCGCGGTGACCGGCGCCGCGCTTCTGGCAGCGGCGGCCGTGATCGCGGTGACGCTGCGAACGTCGTCTCGCGTACGCGTCGACAACGTGCCGCGACTCGCTGTGAGCGGGCCGTCTCGCGCGAAGGCCGCCGTGATCGCGGTCGCCATTCTGTCGATCGGCCTCGGGCTGCTGATCGGGGTCTACGACGTGATCTGGAGCCTTTACATGCGGTCGCGCGGAGCGAGCGACCCGGTCGTCGGCCTCTCGTTCACGCTCTTCGCGCTGCCGCTTTTGGTGGCGACGCCGCTCGCGGGCTGGAGCTCAGACCGCTGGGACCGACGCTGGCTCGCGGTCGGCTCTGTCGTGCTCGGGTCGCTGATGGGCCCGATCTATCCGTACCTGACCAGCATCCCGACGATCCTGTTCGTCGGTCTTTTCGAGGGCGCGCTGTGGGCGTTCACGACGCCTTCCATGAACTCGTTTCTGATGGATGCGGTCGCCGACCGTAGGGCGGAGGCGCAAGGCATCGTCGGCACGGCCCTGAGCAGCGCCACCGCAGTTGGATCGCTCGTGGGCGGAGCCCTCTTTGCGCTCGGCGTGGCAATTCCGTTTCTCGTTGCGGCGGGTGCCGGCATCGTGTTCGCGC
>VBFW01000302.1 GCA_005880525.1 Chloroflexota bacterium
TTTTCAGGCAGATGTCGCCAGCGCCGGTGCTGAAGCTGGTGCTCATATACCTCCGCAACAACCCAGCCCCCATCCTCGCTAGCCTGTTGCGCACCGTCGACGAGGTCGCACCCAGCCTTCAGGTGGAGACGCCGGCGGACAGCGAGTCCCTCTAGGTCCGAGCGGCGTCCGGCGTACCTGCGGCGGCCAGGACTTCCTGGGCTGCCCGCGCCGCCTGAGCGCGAATGGCCTCCATGTCGCGATTGGCCATCGCGCTGGCCGAGAACAGGGCGTCCGTCAGGCCGACCACCTTCACGCCGAGATCGACAAAGCCCCTGATCTGGCCGATCTCCACGCCGCCTGAGACCCAGAGCGGGACGCCGCCCATCGGCCCGCCTAGCGCCCGGATGTACTCGACTCCGCCGACCGGGCCCACCGGGAACACCTTGACCAGCTTCGCGCCGGCCAGGCGCGCCTGGTAGATCTCCGTCGGCGTCAGTGCGCCGAGCACGCAGAGGATGTCCTTCTCCTTGCACGCCACCGCCACCTCGGGCAAGAGCACTGGCGTGACCACGAACGCGGCGCCGGCGTCCTTGGCCTCTGAGACAGCTCCGGGATCCCAGACCGTGCCCACGCCGATGGGGTGGCTGTCGCCGGTGGACGCGCGCAGGCCGCGGATCATGTCGTAACAGGAAGGGACGGTCGTGGTGATCTCGATCGACCCGATCCCGCCCTCCATCGCCGCAAGGCACGCCTGGAAGCCTGCCTCGGCGTCCTGGGTGCGAAGCACGCCGCACAGCCGGTTGGGGAAGGCCTTCTCGATGGGCAGCACGGCCCTGAGCGTACCCGGTTCCGGAGAAACTCTATGCTGGTACATACGTATGACTGAGGCCACCGCCACAGCCCAGTTCACGACCCGCGAGCAGATCATTCAGGCGGCGGCCGACTCTCTGCTGGAGAACGGCTACTCCGGTACCAGCGTCCGCGCGATCGCCTCCCGGGCAGGCGTCGCGATCGGCAACCTTCAGTACTGGTTTCCCACCAAGTCCGAGCTGCTGGTCGAGGCGTGGCGCTATCTCACGGCCCGTTCCGTGGAGGAGCTCCGTGAGGCCCTGAACCAGCTCACCGACCCGCTGGAGGTGCTCGAGGTCGGCGTGGAGTCCATCTGGGACTCGCTGCGGCGGCTTGGCGACATCCAGCTGGCCGCGTTCGACCTCCTCGTCCAGGCGCCCCGAACCGAGCGCCTGCGGGCCTACCTGCCCGAGCTGTTCACCCGCTACCGCGAGGTGATCCAGGAGCAGCTGGACCGGCTCGAGGACGGCGGCATCATCCGCCTGACCGTGCCGCGGGAGGTGCTGGTCCCGCTGGTTCTGAACACGGTGCTGGGCTTCGGGCTCTACTACGTGGTCACGCGCGACGACGAGTCATGCCTGCGGGCTCTTTCAGCGTTCAGGACCCTGGCCAGCACCCTCATCGAGCCGGTGCCGTGAGCGCCGCGGTCCTGGATCGCGAGCTGCAGCGCCTCGAAGGGCTGTGGGCCGACGGGCTGTCAGAGACCTACCGCTCGTACCTGGATACGGTCCCGATGCACGCACCGGACGCCCAGTCGCGCCTGGCGCTGGCGGCGGCGCTGGTCGAGGTCGGCCTTCGCCTGCAAGGCCTCGGCGGCCCGGCCGCGCCGCCCGCCGCTCTGTTGATGGGCGACCTGTGCCTCGCGCGTTCGTCACGAATCCTGACCGACTCGGCAAGCAAGCCTATGCAGATCGCGTTCGCGCGAGCTGTCGAAGAGCTGTCGGGCGCCGCCGCGTCGCGCGTCGAAGCACGACCTGTCCGCGAGCTGCTCATGCATGCGCTCGCTGCGCGCTGACGTGATCAGCGGCCGCCTTCGTTTCGACAGCTCGCACCCCACTGAGTTCATCGACCTCACGGATCGCCTGCGCGAACAGGTGCGCCGCGCCGGCCTGGTCACCGGACGAATCCACCTGCAATCGCTGCACACGACCCTCGGACTCGCGATCAACGAGAACGAGCCGCTGCTGCTGCGCGACTTTCAGT
Organism: Chloroflexota bacterium; assembly: GCA_005880525.1. Classification (GTDB taxonomy): domain Bacteria; phylum Chloroflexota; class Dormibacteria; order Dormibacterales; family Dormibacteraceae; genus CF-118. The sequence goes on from VBFW01000302.1 coordinate 2,035, forward strand.
CGATGCTCGAGCGCATCGCTCCGCAAGACGCGACCTATCTGCACGACGACTTTTCGCGGCGCGTCGAGATCGCGCTGGACGAACCGGTCAACGGGCACGCCCACTGCCGGCAGCTGCTGGTCAGCGGCTTCGCCACCCTGCTCGTTGAAGAGGGCGACCTCGTGCTCGGACGGTGGCAGTCGGTTTTCGCGGTCGAGCTCGATGGTCCACGGCACCGCCAGCTCGCGCTCCAGCTGGACGGAGATTTCGCCGACCTGGTTGAGCTCGAGCTCTCGCGCCAGCTGCGAGCTGACCCCGAACCCATCGCCACACCCATGCGACGGCTCGTTGAGGCAGGCGGCAAGAGGATGCGCCCGCGGCTTGTCCAGCTGGCGGCGCAGCTGGGGCCCCA
>VBFW01000303.1 GCA_005880525.1 Chloroflexota bacterium
CAGCGACGCCGACCCCGTTGACGCGGCACGTGTAGCGCGCGACGGCGGCGTCGAACCAGCCGATGCGCCGCGCCCTGCCGGTCACCGTCCCGAACTCGTGGCCGCGTTCGCGGATCTGGTCGCCGATTTCGTTGGTCAGCTCGGACGGGAACGGCCCGTATCCCACGCGCGACGTGTAGGCCTTGAACACGCCGATGGTCAGATCTACCTTCGTCGGCGGGATGCCGCTGCCGGTCAGCGCGCCGCCCGCTGTCGGGTTGGAGCTGGTGACGTACGGATACGTGCCGAAGTCCAGGTCGAGCATCGTCGCCTGTGCGCCTTCGAGGAGGATGTTGGCGTTGCGGTCGAGGGCGTCCTGGACGATCGGAAAGGTGTCCTTGATGTACGGGTCGAGCTGCTTCGCGTATCCCGCGTACTCGGCAAGCATGCTTTCCCAGTTGTAAGGCTCGCCGCCGTAGAGCTTGGTCAGGATCGGGTTCTTCACCTGGTCGACGACGAACGCGAGCTTCTTGCGCATGAAGGCTTCCTTCTGAAGGTCGCCGATCCGGAAGCCGATCCTGCGAACTTTGTCGGCGTACGCGGGGCCGATGCCGCGCCAGGTGGTGCCGAGACGGTCGTCGCCTCTTGCCTCCTCCTCGAGCTGGTCGAACAGCGGGTGGTAGCGCATGACCATGTGCGCGCGCTCGCTCACCACCAGGTTTTTCGGTTCGATGCCGCGCTCTCGCAGCTGCGCGATCTCTTTGAGCAGCACGATCGGGTCGACCACGACGCCGTTGCCGATCACGCACGTGCAGTCGGGATACAAGATTCCGCTCGGCATGAGCTGGAACTTGAACTCGCCGTCCTCGGTGATGACTGTGTGGCCGGCGTTGTTTCAGAACCTCGTGTGGTCGCGGCGGAACTTGAGCTCGATCATGCCGGTCGGCCCGTTGCGGTGCTTGGCGATGATCACCTCAGCGATCCCAGGCCGCTCATCGGATTTGTAGTACTCAGGTCTATAAAGAAACATTACAACGTCACTGTCTTGTTCAATACTACCGCTCTCCCTCAGGTCGCTGAGGATCGGTCGCTTGTCGGGACGCTGCTCAGGTGCACGACTCAGCTGCGAGATGGCGATGACCGGGATGCGCAGCTCACGCGCCAGGCCCTTCAATGCACGCGAGATCGCGGACACCTCCTGCACGCGATTGTCATCGCCACGTGCGCGGCCGTGCATGAGCTGCAGGTAGTCGACAAGGATCATGTCGACGCTGTGGCGCATCTTCGCCTGCCGCGCCTTCAGCTGCAGCGTGAGCTCGTCCATAACCGGCGTGTCGTCGATGTAGATCTGCGCTTCGCCCAGTGGTCCGAGCGCATTGGAGACCCGATCGAACTCCGCCTCGCTCAGAAGACCACGATGCAATCGCTGCGCGTCGATTTGAGCCTGCTCGGTCAGCAACCTTTCCGTCAGCTGTTCTTTCGACATCTCGAGACTGAAGATGGCGATCGACTTTTTCGCCTCGAGTGCCGCGTACAGACCGATGTTCAGAGCGAGGCTGGTTTTCCCCATCGCCGGACGCCCCGCGACGATGATCAGGTCCGAGTCCTTGAACCCGCCGGTCATGCGATCCATGTCATGGAACCCTGAAGGAATCCCGATGACACCCTGCCCGCTCTCCATCTGCAGCGAGATGCGCTCCATCGCCGGACCGAGCAGGTCGTACAGGCGGGCCAGCTCGCGCTGGTCGCGATCGTCGGCGACGCCGAACACGAGCGACTGCGCCTGGTTGATCGCCTGCTCGGCCTCGATCGAGTCGTCGTATCCGTAGCCCGCGATGTTGCCGCCCGCCGAGATCAGCCGCCGCTTGTAAGCCTTCTCCTTGACGATCCGGCCGTAGTACTCGATGTTGGCCGCTGTCGGCACCAGGCCCTGCATCGAAGCGAGCTGCGCGCGACCGCCGATCCGTTCGAGAACGCCCAACGTCTGCAGCTGCGCGGCCAGCGTGACGTTGTCGATGGGCTCGCCCGCGGCGAACAGGTCGAGCGCCGCGCGATAAACCTGCCCGTTGTTCTCGCGGTAGAAGTCCTCGGGGTGCAGGAACTGCAGCACCTTCGCAATCGACAGCGGGTCGACCAGGATCGACCCGAGCACGGACACTTCAGCATCCAGGTCGTTTGGCGGCACCCTCCCGGGTGTCAGCGCGATGGTCGCCATGAAGCTACGTCGAGGCCCTAGCGGTCCTGCGTGACGATCAGGTTGACGTGGGCGGTCACGTCACGGTGCAGCCGAAGGGGTACCTGGTGCTCGCCCAGCGTCTTGATCGGCTCCTTGATGTCGATCTTGTGCCGGTCGATGTCGACGCGGTGCTGAGCCTTCAGCGCTGCGGCGACGTCCTGGTTGGTGATGGACCCGAAGGCTTTGTCCTCGGAGCCCATCTTCAGCCGCACGACCACCGTCTTGTTGCCGATCTCATCGGCGAGCGCCTGCGCCTCGGTGCGGTCCTTCGTCTCACGCTTGGCGACCGCCTCGCGCAGACGCTTGCCCTCGGCCTCCACGCCTCGACCCGCTATCACCGCGAGCTTCCGCGGCAGCAGGTAGTTGCGACCGTAGCCGTCCGCGACCTCCTTGATGTCGCCGGCCTTGCCGACGCTCTCGACGTCCTTGGTCAACATCACCCGCACTGCCCTAGCCCTCCGATACCGATGAATATGGATCCTCGAAATCGTCTCTGCGCTGAAAGCGCGACCTGATTCGCTTTACAACCCGCCTCGTCCCGTGCCGCGCCGCGGCCATCGTGTCACGCATGTCGCGGTCGAAGATGCTGTCCTTCGCCGCGAGCGCCGCTTCGTGCTCGCGCCGAATGTCCTCAGGGCACGCTTCGATGAACGTCTTCACCGCGAGCACCCCAAGCGCCAGCATGTCGAGCTCGCCCAGCACTGGGATCCAGGCCGGGAAGTCGATGGGGCTGACGATCACGCCCAGCGCCGCCAGCAGCACGGCCTTCGGCGCGCGCGGAACCCTCTCGTCGCGCAGCAGACAGTAGGCAAGCTTGCCGTTTTTCGGAACCTCCGTCAGTACTTGCATGGCACGCGAAAGCAGTGGCATTGGGGGCCGGAACAGGGTAGCGGGTTTCGGGTTCCGCGGGAACCCCACTTAACTTAGCCTTGCGACGTGAATTCGGCGGTTGCCGCGGCGCCGACGCAGGCGCGCTTCGGAAATCTCAGGCACACAGCCCTCTCCAGCCTATGGTTCGGCTTCAACTTCCACTGGCTGCCCATCGGGTTCGTCCTGATCCAGAGCCAGCTTCGCGACCTGGTGCCCCACGATACCTTCGGCTCGTCG
>VBFW01000304.1 GCA_005880525.1 Chloroflexota bacterium
GAGCTGGAGCTGGTGGCGGAGGGCTTTATGCGCGGCCTGGCCCGCAGCATCGCTGGAGCGCTGGCGGAAGTCGGCCGGGGCCGGAAACCGGCGGGATGGGTGGGCGAGCTGCTGAGAGCCCGCGACCGGCGCCTGGCGCCGAAAACTGCGCCAGCGGGTGGCCTCACCCTCATGGAAGTGATTTACTGAAGGACCCAAATTGAGCAAACACAAGACCTGGACGGCGAAAGCCGCCGACTTGCAGAACTCGGACTGGTTCGTGGTTGACGCCACGGATCAGGTTCTCGGCCGCCTTGCTTCGGGCGTGGCCAAGGTGCTGCGCGGCAAGCACAAGCCGACGTTCACGCCTCACCTCAACAGCGGCGACCACGTGATCGTCATCAACGCCGCCAGGGTGAAGGTGACCGGCACGAAGGGCACGACCAAGGAGTACACGCGCTACACCGGCTATCCCGGCGGGCTGCGCAGGCGCTCGCTCAACACCGCGCAGACGATCGACCCGACGTTCCCGATCACCAACGCGGTTCGGGGCATGCTCCAGCACAACACGCTGGGCGCGGACATGCTCACGCGGCTGCGGGTTTACGCAGGCCCCGACCATGGCCACACGGCGCAGAAGCCGAGGCCGCTCACATTCGACTCGAAGGGAGAAATCAAGATTGGCTGAGACATTCAACCGAGGAATCGGGCGGCGGAAGAACGCCGTGGCGCGAGTCCGCATCCAGCCCGGTGAGGGCCGGGTCACTGTCAACGAGAAGGATGCGCTGGCATTCCTCGGCCGCCGCGTGCTCGAGCTGGCCGCGTTGGCCCCGCTCCGCGTGACGAGCACGCAGCGGAAGTTCGACGTCAGCGTCCACGTACAAGGAGGAGGGACGAGCGGCCAGGCCGGCGCCATCGCGCACGGCATCGCTCGAGCGCTCTGCAGCTACGACCCCGACTACCGCCCCGCACTGAAGAAAGCAGGACTTCTCACACGCGACGCGCGCATGAAGGAGCGCAAGAAATACGGACTGAAGAGAGCCCGCAAAGCCCCGCAGTACACGAAGCGGTAGAAGAAGACCCTCCCCGCTCGTGGGGAGGTCGGACCGCAGGTCCGGGTGGGGACGGCGGACCAGCAGAAGACCCTCCCCGCTCGCGGGGAGGTCGGACCGCAGGTCCGGGTGGGGACGGCGGACCTTCTGCTACCGATCGCAAGCTCGCCTGGCCGGACTGCCGCAACGCGCGCGACCTGGGCGGGCTGCCGCACGGTGGTGGCGTCACGCGAAGCGGGCTGCTCGTGCGCTCCGACAACGTGTCGTACCTCACGCCCGACGGCGTGATGGCGATGTGGAACTTCGGCGTCACGCACGTCATCGACCTGCGCAGCGAGTCCGAGGTGGCGAAGTTCCCGAGTCCGTTCGCGGGTCCGGAATACGGGCCTGAGTACCTGCACCGGCCCCTGGTTGACGACGCGCTGTCGCCTGAGCTGGCGGAGGTTCCGTCGATGTCCGACCGCTACCTGATGATGCTCGAGCGGCGCCAGACCGGTCTTGGCGACATCTTCAAGGCCGTGGCGCGGGTGGACGGGCCGGTCGTCTTTCACTGCTACGCGGGCAAGGATCGAACGGGCCTGGTGGCGGCGATGATGCTGTCGCTCGCGGGCGTCCACTCCGACGCGATCGCCGCCGACTACGCCGAGACCGACGTGCACCTCGCCGATCGCTACGTGGAGTGGCTGGCCGCGACACCGCCTGAGCGCCTCGACGCGATGCGCGACGAGCTGCGCTGCCCGCCCGAATGGATCCTTGGCGCACTCGACCACCTGGACCACCGATGGGGCGGCGTCGAGCCGTACCTGCTGGCCGGCGGGGTCGAGCCCACCGAAATCGACCGCCTGAAAGAAAAGCTGATCAACTAGGTCGGCTTCCCCTCTCCCGCTCTGCGGGAGCACAAATCAAGCGCGAGGTACGCGTCCTGACCGTGCCTGGCGCGCATTCAGCCGGTGCGGTTTGACATGTCCTCCCATCTCCGCCATCGTTCGCG
>VBFW01000305.1 GCA_005880525.1 Chloroflexota bacterium
TGGCACTTCGTCGGTAAGTCCGACGCGGTGGTGCGCGCGCGCGTGATGATCGAGGAGCATCCCTGGGACCGCATCGACGGCCACGCTTTCGTGCGCGCCGGTTCAGAGAAGCGCCTCGCGACCGTCACTTGCACGAAGGACGGCGCGTGGGTCGTCGGAGGGCTGACCGACCTGGTGGTCCTGAAGTCCGCCGGCTCGGAGTTCTGGGGCTACCCGCGCGATCGCTACACGACGCTGCCGGAGACGAAGGACCGCATCCTTGCGACGGCGGTCACTGCGCGATGGCGTTACGGCGGGACGCAGAACGACTGGGGCCGATCGTTCGGCGAAGCGCGTCGCCTGCTGCTGGAAGCCTTTGCGAAGAAGCACAGCCTCTCGCTGCAGCAGACGCTGTACGCGATGGGCGAGGCGGCGCTCAAAGCGATTCCGGAGATCGTCGAGATCCGGATGTCAATGCCGAACAAGCACCACTTCGTGGTCGACCTGTCGCCTTTCGGGTTGACCAACGAGAACGAGGTCTTCTACGCGGCCGACCGCCCGTACGGGCTCATCGAGGGCACTGTCATGCGCGACGACGCGCCCGACGCGGGGCTCGCCTGGGGATGAACTTCCTCCAGCCGTCGACGTGGGCGGAGGCTCTGGCGATGAAGGCGGCGCACCCCGAGGCGGTGCCGATCGCGGGCGGCACCGACGTGATGGTCGAGATCAACCTCGACCACAGGCGGCCGGACACCGTGATGGACCTGACTCGCGTCGCCGACCTTGCCGAGTGGGCGACCGAGGACGGCCTCGTCAGGGTCGGCGCGGGCGTGACCTACACGCGGATCATCGACGAGCTCGGCGATCGGATGCCCGGGCTGGCCATGGCATCGCGCACCGTCGGGTCGCCGCAGATCCGCAATCGCGGCACCGTCGGCGGCAACCTCGGCACTGCCTCGCCGGCGGGCGACGCGCATCCGCCCCTGCTCGCATCGGACGCGCTGGTGGAGCTGGCCTCGGCGTCGGGCACCCGGCGGGTTCCCGTGCGCGAGTTCTTCACCGGCCCCAAGCGCAACGCAGCGCGCAAGGACGAGCTCGTCGCTGCATTCCTCATCGAGCCTGCCACAGGACCGCAGACGTTCTCGAAGGTTGGAACGCGCAACGCGATGGTGATCGCGGTCTGCTCGTTCGCTCTGGCGCTCGACGTGGGCAGGCGCCAGGTGCGGACGGGCATCGGCTCGGCCGGACCAACCCCGCTGCAGGCGAACGAGGCGGAGCAACTCATCGATGGCGAGCTGGACTGGGACGGCAGGCGACCGCCGGGCGACGCAGCGGTCGCGCGCTTCGGCGAGCTGGTGGCGGCCGCGGCGAAGCCAATCGACGACGTTCGCGGCACATCCGCATACCGGCGCCACGCGCTGTCGGTGATGGCGCGGCGCAGCCTCGCCTGGGCCTGGCAGGACTACCGAGTGGGCTGGGCATGAAGGTCGCATGCAGCGTCAACGGCGTCGCGCGTGAGGCCGGCGGCGTGTGGGAGGGCGAGAGCCTGCTGTACGTGCTACGCGAGCGCATGGGTCTGTACGGATCGAAGAATGCGTGCGAGCAAGGCGAGTGCGGCTCGTGCTCGGTGTTCCTCGACGGCACGCTGGTGTGCGCGTGCCTCGTCCTGGGCGGCCAGGCCAACGGCCGCACGATAGTCACTGTGGAAGGCCTCGCCGACGCGGGCGGGCTGCATCCAGTGCAGCAGGCGTTCGTCGAGGCAGGGGCCGTGCAGTGCGGCTTCTGCACGCCGGGCCTGGTGGTGGCGACGCACGACCTGCTGCAGCGGGTACGCAAGCCGACGGAGGCCCAGATCCGCGAGGCGCTCGCAGGCAACATCTGCCGGTGCACCGGCTACGCGAAGATCATCGACGCCGTGAACCTGGCCGCGGGCCGCATATGAAGGTCGGCGAGAGCGTCCCCAGGCCCGACGGCGCAGCCAAGGTGCGCGGTCGCTTCGAGTATTCGTCGGACCTGCACGCCCCCGACATGCTGTGGGGCGCCACGGCGCGAAGCCCGCACCCGTATGCGCGCATCAAGGCGATCGACATCTCGGCGGCGCGGGCGATGCCTGGTGTGCACGTCGTGCTGACCCACAAGGACGTCACCGGCCGCAACCTGTACGGACTGGAGATCAAGGACCAGCCTGTCCTGGCGCCCGAAGTTGTGCGCTACTGGGGCGAGGCGGTCGCGCTGGTGGCCGCCGATCATCCCGAGCAGGCGCGCCGAGCGGCGCAGGCGGTGAAGGTCGACTACGAGGTGCTGGACCCGATCACCGACGCCGAGGCTGCCCTGGCTCCCGACGCGCCGAAGCTTCATCCCAACGGAAACATCACGCGCGAGGTGAAGATCCGGCACGGCGACCAGTCCGCAAGGGCCGACGTGGTCGTCACCGGCGAATACGAGATCGGCATGCAGGACCAGGCGCCGCTTGGACCGGAGTCGGGTCTCGCCGTGCCCGAGCACGACGGGAGCGTCGAGCTCTACATCGCGACGCAGTGGCTTCACGTCGACCAGGAGCAGCTGGCGGCCGTGCTGGGGCTGCCGCGGGAGAAGGTGCACTTGACGATGGCAGGCATCGGCGGCGCGTTCGGCGCTCGGGAGGACCTGTCGATGCAGGCGCACGCCTGCTTGCTGGCGCTGGAAGCCGGACGGCCGGTGAAGATGTCGTACTCGAGACCTGAGTCGTTCGTCGGGCACGTGCACCGCCATCCAGGGAAGCTGTGGTACGAGCATGGGGCGGATCGGGACGGGCGGCTCGTCTACGTGAAGGCGCGCATCCTGCTCGACGGAGGCGCGTACGCGTCGAGCTCGACGGCCGTGATCGCCAACGCATCGTGCTTCTCGTGCGGTCCGTATCGCGTGCCGAGCGCGACC
>VBFW01000348.1 GCA_005880525.1 Chloroflexota bacterium
CATGCCCGACGCTCTGGCGCACCGGCTGGCCGTGGTCGACTACCACGACCGGTTCGCGATCGTCGCCACGATGGCCCGGGCGAACGGCAAGGAAAGGATCGTCGGCGTCGCGCGCTACGACCGCGCCTCCGGCACCGACGTGGCCGAGACCGCGGTCGCGGTCGTCGACGAGTTTCAGCGCCGCGGCCTGGGCAGTGCTCTGCTGGCGATCCTGGCCAAGGTCGCGCGCCAGGAGGGCATCAAGACGTTCTCGCTGATCGTCCTGCCCGAGAACCAGCAGATGCTCGGGCTGCTGCGCAAGATGGGCTGGATCCACCAGGCGCGACTGGCCGGCGGCGTCTACGAGATCAGCTTCGATCTACCGGCGGAGGTCGACAGCTAGACGCGCGCTAGCTACTCCAGCGAAACACGGTGCACATGTAGTCGAACAGCACGCCTTCGGCCATGCCATGGGCGTAATGCGTCGGGTCGGCCGGATCGACGGCAAACACCACCACGGTGACCGAGCCCTTGGTCGCGGTGAGCACGACGAACCTGACAGGCGCAGCCTTCGAGTTGGAACCGATCAAGTTGGCGGAGTAGACCTGCCCCACGCCGTCCACGTCACCGAGGTGCGAGCCGCGGACCGTGGAGACAAGCGTGACGCTCTGCCAGGTCGCGCTTGGCAGCGCGGACACCACGCCCTGGATCACCTGGTCGGATGACGGGCCCGCCTTCATGCCCTGGACGCTGACGTTGCCGAGCTTCGTGCCGAGCGTGATGCCGTTCGCGTCCTTGCTGCGGACGGTCCAGTTCTCGCTGTAGTCGACCTCGAACTTGAACGCGGTGCTGCGGAAGGTCGCAGCCGCGGGCAGCGGCGTGATCAATTTGGGGCTGCAGTTGGCGGTGCAGGGCGTGTGCGATCCCGAGACCGCGCGGTAAGCAAGAACCGCGGCGCCGACCGCGACGATGAGAAGGATCACGACGAGGCCGGCCGCCACCGCGATCTGGGTGCTGCGACCGCCGCCGATCCGAGGCGCCTGCGGCTGCGCGTAGGGGTAGGCGTACTGCTGGTACGACGCGATCGACACTGGCGCGACCGGCGTGCGGCACACGCCGCAGAACGCCGCCCCCGGCGCCAGGGGGGCGCCGCACCGCGCGCAGAACTCTGCAGCCATCAGCTCGCGGCCTTCCTGATACGTGTTGACCTGGGTGCGGCCGCGCGGGCGGCGCCGCAGTGCGGGCAGAACTGCATGGTCGGCACGATGCGGTGGCATTCGGGACACTGGGAGTCAGGCCCAATCTCGTGCGCGGGCCCCTCGGCCAGCAGCGCCTGGTGAATCACCTGGCGCACATAGAGCATCAGCGCGATCGCGGCGATCGTCCACACGAGCACAAGGGCGATGAGCCCGGTGAGGGCGATCGTCAGCAGGCCGAGCAGCAGCTGCACGCCGAAGCCGACGACGAGGGTGGCCGGTAGGCTCACCTCCCGCTCGCGGTCCGACCGTTTTCGGTCGTAACGGCGCAGCCATACGGAGGCGGTGATCAAAGCGGTGGTGCTTGCG
>VBFW01000349.1 GCA_005880525.1 Chloroflexota bacterium
CGCGAAGGCCACCGGCCGCTCGTCCCACTTCGGGTGGGCGAGGCCGATGACCGCGGCTTCCAGGATCTTGGGGTGGGCCATGATCGCGTTCTCCAGCTCGACTGACGAGATCCACTCGCCGCCCGACTTGATGACGTCCTTGGTGCGGTCGACGATCTGGATGTAGCCCTCGGGGGTGATCTTCGCCACGTCGCCGGTGCGGAACCATCCGTCCTCGGTGAGCTTGTCAGGGTCGTAGCCGTTGTAGTAGCCGCGCGCGATCCACGGGCCGCGCACCTGGATCTCGCCGAATGCCACGCCGTCCCACGGCAGCTCCTGGCCGCTCGCGGGGTCGCAGATGCGCACCTCGACGCCCGGAACGATCACGCCCTGGGTGAGGCGTGCCGCCAGCTCGTCCTCAGGCTTGGTGCCGGCGCGCGGCCGGGCAACGCTGCCAAGCGGCGATGTCTCGGTCATTCCCCAGGCGTGGAGCATCTTCAGGCCGAGCGCGTCCATGTTCTCCATCAGCGCGCGCGGGACTGCCGAGCCGCCGCACACCACCGTGTGCACCTTGGGCAGCCGCTTGCCCGACTCCTTCATGTAGGCCACTGTGTTGATCCAGATCGTGGGCACGCCGGCCAGGATCGTGGCGCTCTCCGCGTCGGCGAGCTCGCACACGGCCTTCGCGTCGCCCATCCAGCGATCCGGGAGAAGCGCCTTCGCGCCAGACATGCCGATGGCGTAGGGGAGACCCCAGCTGTTGGCGTGGAACATGGGCACGATCGCCAGCACCACGTCGTTCTCGCTGACCGCGAGGTTGTCCTTCTGCAGCACTCCCATGGTGTGGATGAACTGCGAGCGGTGCGAGTAGACGACGCCCTTCGGGTTGCCGGTGGTGCCGGACGTGTAGCACATGGAGGCGGCCATACGCTCCGAGAGCTTCGGCCAGGGGTAGTCCTCGGATTCAGCCTCCAGCAGAGTCTCGTAGTCGAGCATCTCGCCGAGCCCGTGGCCCTCAGGCGCGGGCGCGCCGTCGGTCATGAGCACGATCTTCTCGACGCTCGGGATCTTTCCCGCCAGCGGCTTCAGCAGGCCGACCAGGGGCTGGTCGACGAAGAGAACCTTGTCCTGCGCGTCATTGACTATGAATTCCAGGTGCTGAGGGAATAGGCGCAGATTCAGGGTGTGCAGCACCGCGCCCATGCACGGGACCGCGTAGTACAGCTCCAGGTGCCTCGAGTTGTTGAACGAAAGGGTGGCGACGCGGTCGCCCGGTTTGACCCCGAGGCGCTTGAGGGCGCCTGCCAGGCGGTTGACTCGAGGCACCAGCTCGGCGTTGGTCATGCGATGGACGCCCTGCTCGCGTTTGGTGACGACCTCGCTCCTGCCGTGCAGGCGCTCCAGGCGCCAGAGCACGTGCTGGATGCTTAGCTCGTAGTCTTGCATCAAGCCTTCCACTTACCGACACCTCCACCAGCTAGCGGTTGGGAGCGCGTTGTACCCCTCTAAGAGGTCGATGGTAAGCCCGCTGGCCGTAGCATGCACGGAACAATGAAGTCGCGGTCGCGAGCCGACCTGCACATGCATACGAACTGTTCGGATGGCTGGCCGTCGCCTGCGGAGCTCGTCGACCGTGTCATCGCCCGCACCGACCTGCGAGTGATCGCGGTCACCGACCACGACACACTCGAGGGCGCACTGCGCGCCACCGAGCGCGCGGCCAAGACCGGGGGCGTCGAGGTCGTGATCGGGGAGGAGGTGTCGAGCCGCGACGGACACATCCTCGGCCTCTTTCTGGAGGGGCGCGTGCGGCCGGGCATGTCGGCGGCGGCGACCCTGCACGCCATCCACGACCAGGGCGGCCTCGCGATCGCGCCGCACCCGTTCTGGCGGACACAGCGGCGCGCCAGCAATGGCGGCGTCGTCCATGGAGTGGGCTGGCTCGCCGCGGCGCTCGACTTCGATGCGATCGAGGTCGAGAACGCTACACCGGGCTTCTACGTGTTCAACCGCATGGCGCGCCGCCTGAACATCGGCCTTGGCGCAGCCGAGACCGGCTCATCCGACGCGCACATCCTGGACGCGGTCGGGCGGGCCTACACGGAGTTCCGCGGCCGGACCGCCGCCGACCTGCGGCGCTCGCTCGAGGCGCGCGAGACCGTCGCCGGCCGGTCGCGCTACAAGGCAGTGGGTTTGATGCGCTACGCAGCGTGGGGATTCAACCACCAGCGATACGCCGCCGCCGCCGCTCGCTAAGCTGAGGCGGCCCGCGACCCGCCCGCTTAGCTCAATGGATAGAGCGCTTGACTTCGGATCTTCCGCTTCGTAAGTCGAGCTCCAACCCGCCCTAGTCGCTAAAGTGAATACGAAAGCATCGGGAGACTGCCCGGTTGACTTGGCAGAGTCAGACGCTATTGTTAGCGACATGGAGACGAACCCGCTCGAATTGGGGATCGCAGACTTCCTCGCTGAAAAGCATCGTCACGCCAGCCCGGCAACCGAGGAGCAATACGACTTCATCCTCCGAGATGTGTTCCTCCCGTGGTGCCAGGCCGAGGGCATCATCGATCCAGCCCAGGTGACTGACAAGGCGATGGACCGGTTCACGGACAAACTGCGAGAGCGTAGGTTTCGGGGACACCCGCTGTCCGTCCACACGATCCGGACGTATCTGCGCCACACCCGGATGTTCCTGAATGCGTGTGGCGTCGGAAAGGGCCGGTTCAAGCAGCCGAAAGCGCCCGAACGGCTGATTGAGGTGATTACGCCTGTTGAGATGACAGCGATGGAGCGCGTGGCGACCGACGAGCGCGACTTAACCATCATCCGATTGCTATACGACACAGGAATACGGGCGGGCGAGCTCCTCGGCCTTCGCGTGGCCGACCTCGTCGAGACAAAGAAAGGCCA
>VBFW01000350.1 GCA_005880525.1 Chloroflexota bacterium
TGAAGCCGGTGCTCGCGACCAGGCTGAGCAGGCCGTCGGACTCGTCCACCAGCAGCACGTCGGCAGCATCGATGGACAGGCCCTGGACCGCCTGGTCGAGGATGACTCGCAGCGTCAGCCGCAGATCGGGCCCGGCCGTGATCGCCAGCTGCACGCTACGTAGCGCAGTCAGGCGCTCGAGCCGGCTGACTGCGTCGACGTACAGCTGCGCGTTGTCGGCGGCCAGGCCCATCCGGTCCGCGACCTCCTGGATCCACACAACGTCCCGCTGGGTCAGCGGATTCGAAGAGCGGCGCTCGAACAATCCGAGAGCGCCGACGATCGAGCCTCGTGCGTGCATGGGCACGAACAGCACGCCCATATGCGTCGTCGGCGCGGTCGTCGGCGGCGGGTGGCCGGCCAGGTATGCCTTGGTGTCCGCGCTGAGGGCGTCCATGAAATCGCCGAGCGGTACGTTCGGCATGAGCACCGCCTCGCCTGTCTCGACCACGCGGGATGTGAGCGCGAACGGCGGCGCGGCGTCGGTTTGACGCTGCATCGATTTGATGTACTCGGCGATCTGAGGATCCAGGTCGCTGGCGGCGTAGACGCGCATGGTGCTCGGATCCTTGTTGATCAGGCTGGCGAGCCAGGTGCCCGACCTAAGCTTCGCCAGCTTCTCCACTGCGGCTTCGAGAATCGCCTGCGGGTCCAGCTTTGCTGACGCGATCTGATCAGTGATCGTGGCGACCGCGCCTGCGCCGTACCCCGGCCTGGGCAGCCGCGCGTCGCTGAGCAGCTGCGTGATGTCGGTGAGCGTCAGGACGATCTGCTCGACATCGCCGGCTGCGTCCTTGCGCGGCATGGCGTCCGCCTGGAGCCAGCGCTCGACGCCGTGCGGCGTGGTGATGTGGGCGACGACGCCTCTCTGCGGCTGGCCGGTGCGCGCTGCCTCGAGCGCCGGGTGGAAGTTGCCACGGTCGGGCCAGCCCGCCGCGTCGGTGATGAGCCAGCCGGCGTCAGCCGCCTTCGTGCCGGCGAGCGAGTTGGACCCGAGCAGAGTGGCGGCCGCCTGGTTGGCGCTCGTGACCGTCCCGTCGAGGTCGTACGTGAGCACGGCCACCGGCAGCGCGTCCGAATCGGCCTGGATCGGCATGAGGTTGCTAGACACTAGTTCCCCCCGCCCGCGCAATTCAAGACTTAACGACCGCTGATTGACACGAGTCGTGCCAGGTCGTCGAGGATTCGTGCCTTCCTGGCTTTGGCTTCGGTGACTCGAGTCACGGGCGCGAGGAGCAGGGTCGTGACCCCTGCCTCTTGATAGCGGGCGATCTGTTTGCGGCACTCACCCAGGTCGCCAATGATTGCCATCGACTCCAGCATCCAGTCGGAAACTGCCTGCACCGCGTCTTTCCACGCTCGCCGCGCCCACGCCTCGCGCAACTGGCGAGCCTCTTCCTCGAAGCCCTGGCGAACCAGGTGACGGTTGTAGACGTCGATCACCCCGTACGCGGCGAGCGATTCTCTGACGACCTCGCGCGCGTCAGGTTCGTCGAGAACCACTGGGACTGTGAGCACGACGTCCAGGCCTGAGCGACTGAACCGGTCGACCATCACGCGGACGTGGGCGGGCGTGACCGTCGTGAGGATCAGTCCGTCGGCGATCTCGCCGGCCAGCTCGACCATGCGCAGACCCAGCGCCCCCACGTAGATCGGCAGGGGTGACGCTCCTGCCTCCAGGCGGAAGCCGTTGACCTTGTCTCCTGCGGCGATTGCCCGTATCGCCTGAATCGTCCGGCGCATGTGGTCCAGGCCGATTCGAGTCGGCAGGCCCATCCACCGGTTGACGATCGTCGTGGTCGAGGTGCCGAGGCCCAGGCAAAAGCGGCCGCCCGAGAGGTTTTGCAGGGCAGCCGAGGTCATAGCCAGCAGCGCGGGCGGCCGCGTTGACGCGGGAACGACCGCAGTGCCGAGACGCAACCGTTCAGTGCGCGCAGCGATGGCGGCCAGCGGTGTGAAGGCGTCGTGGCCCGCGACCTCGTACGACCACACGTCGCTGTAGCCGAGTCGCTCCGCCTCGACGCAGATTTCGACAGCGTCCCTCAGAGGGAGGCCGTCGGGCAGCGCGATGCCGAGGGGCACGCTCAACCGAAGGCGATGATCGCCATGCTGGAAAAGACGAACGCCACGCCCACCCACTGGAGCGGCCGCAAACGCTCGTGCAGGATCACCAGGCCTCCGAACAGCAGGACGATCGGGCTCGTCGCGGCCACGAGGCCGACCAGCCAGACGGGCGCGGTTGACAGCCCAATGGCATATGAGCTAAACGCGATCGCGTCGAAGCACCCGATGGCAGCGATGAGCGCGACGAATCGCTTGGGCAGACGCGCGCCGTTGGTGGGTGTGTCAAGGCCCCCCATCCCCGGCCAGAACTTCGCAACCGCAAAAAGAGCGACGCAGGCGGTGATTGCCACGCCGATTCGTACCGCTATCACCGTCGGCACCCAGCCGTCGGCCCTGATCGGGTGCTGCATCATGACCGTGATCGCAGAACCGAGCAGGACCGCTCCCATTGCGGCCAGCGGACCCAGCCCGATGAACTTGTTCCTTCCGGAAGCCTTGATCTCGATCGCGGCCAGCACCGAGCCGGTCGCGGCGATGATCACCGCGGCGGTCTCGGCGATGGTCAGGCGCTCGCCGAGAAAAAGAACGGCGAACAGCACGGTCACGGTGCCGAACATGGCGGTGATCGGACCGACCACGCACAGCGGCCCCACCGCGAACGGAGCAAGGTGGCGGCCAGCGCACCCATCCGGCGCGAGAGGAACGCAGCACCTGGGTCGGCCAGAGCGAAGGCGATGGCCGCGCCGAGGCCATAGAGAAACCCCGCGCTGAGGATCAAGGCGCCTAAATGATAGTTAGAAGTTCGTCGAACAGTCGCGAGGGCGCTGATCGATCAGCGAGCCGCGGACAGTTCCTTTGCAGAGACTTTCTTGCGCGCGCGCCGAGCAACCGCAAGCCGGTCGAGAAAGCCATCGACATACTGCTCGAATACTTCACGCCGCAGCCTGTAGAAGTAGTACCGGCCGTCCTTCCTCACGTGAATCAAACCCGCGTGATAAAGGATCTTGATGTGATACGAGATCGTCGACTTCGAGATCGGCAGCGTGTCATCGAGAACGGTGCAGGCGAGCTCATCCGTGCCGGCGATCATCCCCACGATCTCGATGCGAACAGGCTCACTTAACGCGCTGAAAATCTCCGCGTACGTCGTCTCCGTCTGGCTGGGCATGCGCGGTTGATGGTAGATCATTCAGCCTCGCCGGCGGGAGTTCGTCGCCCGCTCCACAAGAACGGCACGCCGGCAAGTGACACGAGACACATCAGCGAAATGCTGGCGAAAGCTGCGATCGCCGAGGTCGAATAGAGCAGACCGCCAACGATCGCGCCGACGGTGTCGCCGATGATCAGCGCCATCTGCAGAAAACCCTGGGCTCGCGCTTGCTGCCTGGCGTCGAAGCGGTACGTCACCTCGCTGTATACGGCGGGCCGCTCGCCGGCGATGAACACGCCCTGCGCTATGAGGAGAACGATCAGGACAGGCACTGCTGCCGCGACCCCAAGGAGCGGCGCGACGAGACCAAGGCCGACAAGCGAAACAACCATCACAAGCTTTGCCCCGCGCCGGTCGATCAGATCGCCAAGCGACACCGACCCGACCACAGAAGGTATGGCGAAGAGTGTGAAAGACAGGCCGATCTCCCACGTGGCCGCCCCTCGCGACAGCATGTACAGGCTCCAGATCGCGGTCAACATTCCAGTCAGGTACTCGGGCGCCCACCCGACTGCGACCGCCGGCAAGAGCCTGCGCACGGTGGACGGTTGAATGGTCGCCGTCACCACTGCTTCCGGGTGGTGCTCGGGCGGCGGCGCATCGATGAACAGCAGGGGCAGCGCGGCGCTCACACACACTGCCCCGGCGACGATGAACACCCAGTCGAGGCTGAAGCTCGCCAGCACGCCTCCGGCGAGCGGGCCGAGCAGCAGGCCGCTCATGGTCGCGACCTGGAAGAAGCCGAACGCTCGACTCACCTGCTGTCGGGGAGTCAGGTCGGCGACCAGCGCGAGGGCGCCGGGTGTGAAGAACGCGCCGCTGGCGGCATGGAAGAATCGGACGCAGATGATCACCGGAAGCGGCAGCGGCAAGAGATAGACCACGAAAAAGCTGGCATACGCGAGGGTCGCCAGGGCCACGATCCGCCGCCTGTCGAAACGGTCGGCCAGCCATCCGGCCGGATACTGCCCAAGCCCGTAGCTCAACAGCGCGATCGCCGAGACGAACCCGACGATGAACGGGGTGGCGCCTCTCCTCGTCAGGAAGATGGGCATGATCGGTATGAACACCTGGTAGCCGACCGTGTTGAACAGGGTCGCGACCAGGATGAGAAAGACCGGCCGGCTGGGGCGGCCCTTTAAGAGGTACTGAACGCGGGCGCGCATTGGCGTGCCCGCAATGGGCCTGTCGACGCCTGGGGTCACACCTCGCTCGACGGCACGATCAGCGCATCGACTGCCAGCGCTCCGTTCGGCAAGGCGATCAGCGGATTGATGTCGATCGACTGAATGCGCGTCCCCAACGCGCGGCTGATCGAGTCGATGCGGGAGATGACGTCGATGATCGCTTCGAGGTCGGCCGGCTGAGCGCCCCGCGCGCCGCGGAGGACGGGAAGCATGCGCAGCTCGTTGAGCATCTCGCCGCCTTCGCCCTCGAGCAGCCCCGCAGGACGCATCGACGCGTCGTTCGTGATCTCGGTCAGCACGCCGCCGAGTCCGACCAACACGAACGCCCCAAGCGCTGGATCGGTCTGGAGGGCCACGATCATCTCCACGCCGCCGCGCACCTGTGCCTGCACGAGGATGGTCTTGGCTCCGCCCTCACGCAAGCGATTCGCCGCGGCGCCGACACTCTGCTCAGTGTTGAGGTTGAGATGCACGCCGCCGGTGTCGGTCTTGTGCAGCGCGCCCTCGTCGCCGTTCTTGAGCACGACCGGGAAGCCCATCGACCTTGCCGCCTTTACAGCCGCATCAGCGTTGGCGGCCACATTTCCGCGCGCGGTCGGGATGCCGGCGATGGCCAGGAAGTCGAGCGCCGCCTGACCGCCGAACGGGGCCGTCCTGCCCTGCAGGAACTTGCGCAGCGCGGCGGCATCGACGGGGGTCTTGGCCGCCGGCCCAGGCTTTGGCTTCTTGTGGGTCACGAGCCTCTCCAGAGCCCGGAAACCTTCAGGAAAGCCCGAGAGCAACAGCACTCCATGCGGGATCAGCGCCTCGACCTTGTCAGCACCCGGCTCGCCGTCCAGAGGCGTGACCAGGGCGATCGGCTTTTTCGTGCGCTCGGCCAGGGCG
>VBFW01000351.1 GCA_005880525.1 Chloroflexota bacterium
CAAGAACGCCGGCCAGATCGCGGGCCTCAACGTGCTCCGCATCATCAACGAGCCGACCGCCGCGTCACTCGCGTACGGCCTCGACAAGAAGGCTAACGAGACCATCCTGGTCTTCGACCTGGGCGGTGGCACCTACGACGTGTCGGTGCTCGACGTGGGCGACGGCGTGTTCGAGGTCAAATCGGTTGCCGGCGACACTCACCTCGGCGGCGACGACTACGACCGCCGGATCGTGGACTGGCTGGCCGAAGAGTTCAAGAAGTCGAACGGCATCGACCTGAAGTCCGATCGCCAGGCGCTGCAGCGGCTCACCGAGGCCGCGGAGCGGGCCAAGATCGAGCTTTCGAGCCGGCTCGAGACCAGCGTCAACCTGCCGTTCATCACGGCGGACCAGACGGGTCCCAAGCACCTCGAGATGACGCTCACCCGCGCCAAGTTCGAGTCGTTGACGTCAGACCTGACGGAACGGTGCCGCGGTCCATTCCTGGGCGCGCTGAAGGATGCGAACCTGACGCCGCAGCAGATCGACGAGGTCGTGCTGGTCGGTGGCTCCACGCGCATGCCCGTCATCCAGCAGCTGGTCAAGAACCTGACCGGCGGCAAGGAGCCTCACAAGGGCGTCAACCCTGACGAGGTCGTGGCAGTCGGCGCGGCGATCCAGGCCGGCGTCCTCAAGGGCGAGGTCAAGGACATCCTGCTGCTGGACGTGACGCCGCTTTCGCTCGGCGTCGAGACGCTCGGCGGCGTGACCACCAAGATCATCGACCGCAACACCACGATCCCCACGTCCCGCTCGCAGGTGTTCTCGACGGCGGCTGACAACCAGACGTCGGTCGAGGTCCACATCCTGCAGGGCGAGCGCGACATGGCTCGCGACAACCGGACGCTGGGACGCTTTCACCTCGACGGCATCGCACCCGCGCCGCGGGGTATGCCGCAGATCGAGGTCACCTATGACATCGACGCGAACGGCATCCTCAACGTGAAGGCCCAGGACAAGGGCACCGGCCGCGAGCAGTCGGTGACGATCACCGCGTCGTCGACCCTGTCCAAGGACGAGGTCGAGCGGATGGTCAAGGAGGCCGAGGCGCACTCGTCCGAGGACCGCGCGAAGCGGGAAGAGGTCGAGCTCCGCAACCAGGCGGATCACATGATCCACCAGGCCGAGAAGATCATGAAAGACAACGAGGACAAGATCCCTGACGACGTCAAGTCGGAGGTCACTGGCAAGCTCGAGACGCTGAAGTCGGCGGCGAAGGGCTCGGACGTGGCGCTGCTGCGTCGGGAGATGGACGAGTTCAACGAGGCGCTGCAGAAGATCGGCCAGCACATCTACCAGCAGGCGGGCGCCGCAACAGGCGGATCGAGTGCAGCCGGCGGCGAAGAGAAGAAAGACGACGTAGTGGACGCGGACTACAAGGAAGTGAATTAACCCCACAGTTCCCTCCCCCGCTTCCGGGGGAGGTCAGGGTGGGGGCAATAGGGCTCGGACTTAGGTCCGAGCCCTTATTTTTTGCCCAGGTGATTTCTTACGTCACAAGCCGCAAGCGGCTCTGGAGCCTGGTCGCCGTGCTGGTCGGGGCCTTGCTCCTCATCCGCGCGATTGCGGACGCCGCCTACGTCTACGTGCCCCAGTACCGCTTCCGCAACGACTTCCGGCTGCTGTACGGCGCCGTGCTGACGACCTTTCACGACGGCTATTCGCACCTCTACGACCCGATCGCGCAGAAGGCCGCCGTCGATGGCCTCGGGCCGGGCTTCTACTGGTCGCTGTTCCTCAACCCGCCGCCGCTGGTGTGGCTGGCCACGCCTCTCGCAGCGCTCCCTTTCTCCGTCGCGATCATCCTCTGGACGATCCTGCTGCTCGCCTCAGCAGCCCTGACCTGGTACCTCGTCGCGCCAGGAGCCGGCCTCGCCAAGGCCGGCCTCGGGCTGATGTGGCTGGGTGTGGTGCCGGTCTCGTTCGCCATCGGCGTCGGTCAGTCGGTGGTCCTGGTCGCGGCCGCCGTCGCGACCGCGTGGTGGCTGGCCGAGCACGACCATCCTGTCTGGGCCGGCCTGGCCTTGAGCTTCATCGTGTTCAAGCCCCAGCTCGCGCTCTTCGTGCCCCTATGCCTGGCGGTCTCCGGCCACGCAAGAGTGTTCGGGGCGTGGCTCGTCGCGACGGCCTTCATGGTCCTGATCTCTCTAGCCCTGCTAGGCCATGATGGGGTCGCAGGATTTCGCGCGGCACTCGCTGTCGCATCGCAGTGGGAGATCACGCGCAGCTACGCGGTGTCGGGGCTCATCGGCGCGGGACCGCAGCTCTACGTGGCGCAGGCGATCGTGGCGGTCGCGACCCTTGCAGCGGCGTGGCGGTGGCGAGGCCACGGGACGGCGATCCCAATCGTCGCGGGCATCACCGGCTCGCTTCTGTTCACTCCATACGTCGGCTTCCAGGACTTCGCGATGCTCGTGCTCGCCGGCTGGCTCCTCGCGCGCACGCATCCCACGCCGTGGCAGGTCGCACTCCTGGTCGTGGGCTTCGCGCTGCTGCAGCTCGTGCTGACGGTGCTGGCAGTGCCGATCATCGCGGCGGAGGTCCTGCTCCTGGCGTCGCTGATCTACAACGCGCCGGCGCGCTCCTCAACCGGTTCCACCCGTTTGGCGCCAAACCCGCCTCTCGAAGCGCCGCCAATCACCCGTATGGCGCCAAACGTGCCCGACTAGCTGGAGCCGACGGTGGGATTCGAACCCACGACCTGCCACTTACGAGGCGGCTGCTCTGCCAGCTGAGCTACGTCGGCGTCGTCGCGAAGTTTTTCGCGGATCGCTGACCAATTTCCGCGAGCCCCTACGCTACCATCGAGCGGGATGGGGACAC
>VBFW01000015.1 GCA_005880525.1 Chloroflexota bacterium
CAGGAGTCAAGCTCGAAGCGAGGCAGTTATCTGCGGCGCGAGCTCACGTACGGCAGCTTTGCGCGCAGCGTCCAGCTGCCGGGCGACGTCAAGGAGGACCAGATCAAGGCAAGCTTCGAGAACGGCATCCTGGTAATCGAGATCCCCAAGGTGCCGGCGGCGCAGCCGCGCAAGATCGCAATCAGCGGCAAGTCGCAAAAGCAGCTGGTCGGAGTGGGCTCACAGAGCTAGACGTTGAAGCTGGAAGGGCCGGCAACCGGCCCTTCCAGGTTTCCGGGGTTGCCACGGCGCTTCGTTCCACCTCCCCGTCCAAATGGTTTGTCCGAATCATTTTGTCCGACGCGAACTGATCGTTCAGAAGAGGCTTATGCGCCGTATTTCGGTGTGCGCGCAGCGAGACTCCGGAGCGCGGCGAGTCCTGAGACCAGCAGGATGCCGAACACGACAACTTCGATCCAGAACTCCGGCCCCTGCGAGCCGAGCGGAGCTGGATGCCGGAAACGGTCGGTGGGCCAAACCACCGAGAAGAATGCGAGCAAACCGACTGCATGCACCGCAATGCTGGGGAGGATCGATCGAGTGAGGAGCGAGAGCGCGCCTAGCAGGAGGTCGGAGAGCAAATACCAGGCCAGTGTCACAACTGCGAAGCCCTGGGTCGCACCATGGCCAGGCGAGATGGCGAGCGCGACGATAGCCACCGCAAGCCAGCCTCCCACTGATCGCTCGAGGCGGGTCAGCATGTAACCGCGAAGGCCGACTTCCTCTGTTACGGCGCCCACCAGACTTGCCATCACGACGACCGCGACGACC
>VBFW01000016.1 GCA_005880525.1 Chloroflexota bacterium
TATACCTGTCGTAGTTACATGGTCCGGAGCTCGTCGAGCATGTCCTGGCGGTCGCGGCCGCGAGGCTCGAGCCCTTTAGGCCTGGAACCGATTCCGGTAGGGATAGAAATCCATCAGTTGCCCCTCGTCGCCGGCCACGACGGCGCCTCTAAACCGGGTGCCTCCGCACGGGATTGCTCAGCACCCCGATGCCGTCGATTGCGATCACGACCTCGTCTCCATCTTGCAAAGTCACGTCCTGCGGCGGCACGACACCGGTACCGGTGAGCAGTACGCATCCGTGCGCGAAGCTCTGGTCGCGACCGAGATACTCGAGAAGCTCGGGCACGTTCCGCTGCATCGCCGACGTCGAGGTCTCGCCCGCGTAGACGACCGATCCGGCGCGGTTGATCTGCAGCGTGATGCGGCGGTCGTCAGGCACGTAGTCCCACGCCAGGACGACGGCCGGCCCTAGCGCGCAGCAGCCATCGAAGACCTTGGCCTGCGGCAGATAGAGCGTGTTCTCGCCTTCGATGCTCCGCGAGCTCACGTCGTTGCCGATCGTGTAGCCGACGACTTCCATCCGGCTGTTGCAGACGACCGCCAGCTCGGGCTCGGGGACGTCCCACGTCGAGTCGGAACGGATGTTGATGACGTCGCCGGGTCCCCGAACACGGGACGCGGTGGCCTTGAAGAAGAGCTCCGGGCGCGCCGCCGTGTAGACGCGTTCGTATGGGTCCGGACTTACCGCCTCTTCGGCCCGCGCGGCGAGGCTGCGCTTGTAGGTCACGCCGGCGGCCCACACCTCCTGGCTCTCGATCGGTGCGAGCTCCTTCGGCTCTGCAGGCGCGTCCACAGCCTTGGCCTCGCGCTCGAGCACACGTCGCACCTCGTCGAGTGGTTGAGCGAGAAGTGAGTCGAGCGACGTGCCCGCGCCCAGGCGATTCCAGGTCCCGTCTCGCTGGACGAAAAGACCGGTCTCGAGCCGGATCAGCTGCTCCATACCGGGCCGGAAGGATACTCGAAGCGCGCGATCGACTCGGCGCGCATCGTGATGCTGTAACCAGGCGCGCTCGGCGCCATGTAGCAGCCGTCGCGGATCACCACCGGGTCGACGAAATGCTCGTGCAGGTGCTCCACGTACTCGAGCACGCGATTCTCGAGCGAGCCGCTGACGGCGACGTAGTCGAAGATCGAGATGTGCTGGACGTACTCGCAAAGGCCGACGCCGCCCGCGTGCGGGCAGACGGGGACGCCGAACTTGGCCGCGAGCAACAGCACCGCGAGAACTTCGTTCAAGCCTCCCAGCCGGCAGGCGTCGAGCTGGCAGAATCCGATCGCCTCAGCCTGTAACAGCTGCTTGAAGATGACGCGGTTCTGGCAATGCTCGCCCGTGGCGACCTTGATCGGCGCGATGGCGCGCGCGATGGCGGCGTGGCCGAGCACGTCGTCAGGGCTCGTCGGCTCTTCGATCCAGTAGGGGTCGAACTCGGCCAGTCGTTTCACGTGTTCGATCGCGTCCCCGACCTCCCAGACCTGATTCGCATCCATCATCAGGAAGCGGTCCGCTCCGATCTCCTCGCGGACGATCCGCGCCCGGCGCCGGTCGTCCTCGATCTTGCCGCCGATCTTCAGCTTCACATGCGTCCAGCCCCCGGCCACGGCCTCGCGGCACAAGGCCCGTAGCTTCTCGTCCGAGTACCCAAGCCAGCCGGCCGACGTCGTGTAGGCCGGGTAGCCCTCGCGCACGATCTCCGCCTCGCGAGCGGCGCGAGTCGGCGCCAACCGCTTCAGGATCGCCAGCCCTTCATCGGGCGTAAGCGCGTCGCTGATGTACCGGAAGTCGATGGATGCGATCAGCTGCTCGGGGCTCATGTCGACGAGCAGTTTCCACAGAGGTTTGCCCTCGACCTTCGCGTAGAGGTCCCAGACCGCGTTGACCAGCGCCGCCGCGGCCAGGTGGATCGCCCCCTTCTCCGGGCCGATCCAGCGCAGCTGCTGCTCGCCGGTGACCGCGCGCCAGAAACCGCGCATGTCCGTGGTGATCGAGTTCAGCGTCCTTCCCATGACGATCGGCGCGAGGGCGTTGATGGCGGCCACCACGACCTCCGTACCCCGGCCCAGCGTGAAGGCGAGCCCATGACCCTCGAGCCCGTCGCCGGCGTCGGTCTTGAGCACAACGTAGGCGGCGGAGTAGTCGGGCTGCGTGTGCATGGCATCGGAGCCTGCGAGCGTCCTCGAGGTGGGGAATCGCACGTCGTGCGCCGAGAAGCTGACGATCTTGTGCACCGTCAGCCCTTGACCGCGCCCACGAGAAGGCCGCGAGCGATGAACCGCTCGAGCGCGATCGCCATCGCGATCACGGGCCCGATCATGATCAGGATGAGCACCGACATGTACCACCACTGCGGGCCGCGGGTAGCATTCTGCGCGGCGACCGTGAGGGGCAGTGTCTGGGCGTTTGCGCTGGTCAGGAACAGCGCGATCAGGTACTCGTTCCACGCGAACACGAGGACGAAGAGGAACGTGGCGACGAGCCCGGGAATCGACAGCGGAAGGACGATCGTGCGAAAGATGCGGTATGGCGAGGCACCGTCGATGGCGGCGCTCTCCTCGAGCTCGATGGGGATGCTCTGGAAGTAGTCGCGCATCAGCCAGACCACGATCGGCAGGTGGGAGGCGACGTAGGCGATGATCAGCGCCCCCCACGTGTCAAGCAGCGCGAGCTGCTGAAAGAAGATGTAGATCGGGATCACGACCGCGACCGGCGGCAGCATGCGCTGCGAGATCATCCAGAAGGCGATGTCGTCGTTGCCGAAACCTCTCTTCACTCGGCGCGCCACCGTGTTCAGCAGCAGCAGGAACAGCGCGAAGCCGGCCACGGCGCCGACCTGCCACGGCACCTGGGCGACGATCACGACTACCGCGAGGGCCGCACCGGCCACGAACGAGGCGATGGCGCCGATGCTCACCCGGTAGCGCATGCGCACGAGGCCGTACGCAGCCATGGAGCCGAGGATCAGGGTGATGGCCGTGCTCGTCAGTCCGACGACGACCGTGTTGATGTACGGGCGGAAGGTGTCCGGTCCGAGGTCGACGAAGATGTAACGCCAGTTGTCTAGGTTCGGTTGGAAGTCGCGCCACGGGATGTAGAACGGCCCGTCGTTGACATCGAGCGGGGTCTTTAGGGAAGTGACCGCGAGCCAGTACAAGGGGAACAGCACGACGAAGGCCCAGGCAAAAAGCAGGACGTACGAGGCCAACATCGTCGGGACCCCGATGGTGGTCGTCGAGACCGAACGGTGACGGCGGCGCGTCAGAGCCATGGCTCAGGCCATCGCCGTCACGCGACGGCGAAAGAGGTTGACGTAGCAGACCCCGATGAAGGTCACCGTAATCAGGAGCATGTATGCGACCGCAGCCGACCCACCGATGTCCAGCGCTCGCCAGATGGTGTAGGCGTGCAGGGTCAAGGACTCGGTGGCGGTTCCCGGCCCGCCGTTGGTGAGGACGTTCGGCAAGTCGACGATCTTGAAGCCCTCGATCAGCCGGATCAGCACCACCGTCGAGGCGGCGGGCAGGATCAGCGGCAACCTGATCCGCCAGAAGACCTGCCAGCGGGTGGCCCCGTCCACCACCGCGGCTTCGACGAGCTCGTGGGGCAGCGTCTCAAGCGCCGCCAGCAGCACGATGAAGATGAATGGCGTCCACTGCCAGATGTCGCCGATCATCACCGCCCCACGCGCGCCCCAGGGATTGGTCACCCATGACACGTCGGTGAGCCCAAAGTGCGCCCACAGCGGGTAAAGAGGGCCTTTGTCGGTGTCGGTCAGCATGCGAAACAGGTAGGCCACGCCCACCGGCGTGATCATCATCGGCAGCAGGAAGACGACCCGAAAGAAGCGCCGTCCTGGCAACTGCTGGACGACGAGCAGAGCCAGGCCCAGGCCAAGCAGGACCTGGACGCTGACGTCGACCGCCACATAGATGATGGTCACGACCAGGGTGCCGGGCCGGCCGCTCGTCAGCACCGTGCTGACCACCAGCCACAGCAGGAAGCCGGCCACCCCAGCGGCGAAAAGCCTTCCCACGAGGCCGCCCGCCGTGCGATTGTGGCCGCGAACGTAGCGGTAAAGCGCGAACGCAAGGAGCCCATACCCGGCGGCAAGAACCACGAATCCAACCGGGGTCAGCGGGCCGGCGAGGCCAAGGAAGTGGACGTGGTCGATCCCGGTGACGAGCTTGGCGTAGTTGTCGAGGCCGACGAACTTTAGATCCACCCCACCTTCCGAGAAGCTCAGGCGTGATAGCGACACGTAGAGGGACGCAACCAGCGGAAAGATCGAGAACCCGAGGATTACGACCACGGCGGGGAGAATGAAGACACCCCCCGCCAGGTGGTCGAGCCTGGCGCCGATTAGGCGCCAGATCGAGGCAGCCCGACGGAAGCCGCGCGTTGACACGTAGCCGCTCACTTTAGAAAGATCCCGTCCTTCCACTCGTTGCACTGGGCCGGGCGGCGAGGCCCGAAGGCCTCGCCCGCGCCCCGGCAGTTACTTGGTGACGCTCAGGCTCGCTTTATACGCATCGAGCTGGGACTGGCGTCCGATCTCGTCGGTCTTCTTGTTCCATTGGGCGGTGATCTGGGCCATCGTCTGGTCGACACTCAGCTCTCCCGCCAGGAATTGCGCGAGCGCGGTGTCCTGCGCCGTCTGCTGGTAGAAGGAGGTCTGCGGTATGCGCATGTCCAGGACCATGTTCGGGTTGTTCAGGCTGTCCTTGATCGCGCCGAGGTAGTTCTGGGCTGCCTGCTGGCTCATGCCTGACGCCAACCACGGGCCCATGTTGGTGAAGTGCGACGTGCGGTACGGGTTGAAGCCGGTCTTGCCGATGGTGACGTCGACGCTCGACTGCGCGGGCTGTGACATGTACGACAGGAAGGCGTACGCGGCGTCCTTGACCTTATCCGAGGCGGCGTGGTTGATCGCGCCCGACCAGCCGCCGAAAGCCGCGAACGGCGAATGGTTCACACCGTTGGTCGCGTTTGGGCAAAGGGTCGAGTTGCAGTCGGTGAGCTGCATCGTGCTGCGGTCCAGCACCTGCTTCGAGCCCGGCAGGATCACAGCGCCTACCTTGTCGATGACCTTCGACTGTGTCTTGTCCACCGCCAGTGGGCCGATGTCACCCCAGTCGAGCGACAGCGCGCATCGACCGGTGACGAACAGTCCGCGAGAGTCTCCGACGTCGTTGTTCAGCTGATCTGGTGGGCCGAGCTTGGACAGCGTCTTGTATATGCCCAATCCCTTGGCCGCCGCGGGGTTGTTGTACAGGGGCTGCATGTTGTTCGTGTCGAAGAAGGCGCCCTGCTTGGTGCCCTGGCTCTGGATGAAGGCGGACGCGATGGAGCTGTACATCCAGTAGGACTGCGCGCTGCGCTTCATCGCCAGGCAGGAACCGTAGTCGGCCTTGCCGTCACCGTTCAGGTCTTTGCCCTGGAAATGCTGCGCGATGCTGATGTAGTCGTCCCAGGTCTGCGGCGGCTGCAGGCCATCCTTCTGGAGAAGGTCCGTCCGGTAGTAGACCATCTGGAAGTCGCCGTCGAGGGGAATCGTGTAGATCTTGCCTTTGAACGTTGCGCTGAAGTCGCGGAAGAACGGCGCGATGTCGTTCCACTGCAGGGCGGAGTCGCCCTGGATCCGACTGTCGAGATCCTCGAGGTAGCCAGAGGGAACGTAGTCGCCCATCCACTGTGGGTCGAACACCGTCGCGTCGTATGAGTTCGTCTTGGTCGCGAAGTCGGTCAGGAGCTTCTGATAGAGGTCGGAGAAGGGAACGGTGATGACCGCGATCTTTGCGCCGGTCAGCCTCTCGAACTCAGGTCCGCGTCGCTGCAGCGGCTCGGCGATCTGCGGCCCGGTGAAGGTCAAGACGCGGACGGTGACGCCGCTGAACTTGTTGTTTGAGGAAGTGTTCGGCGTCCCGCTCGTACAGGCCGCAATGATGACGGCGGCCAGCGCCAGGACAAGGGCTTTCGCCAGCTGTCGACTCATCTGCTCATTTCCCCTATCAATCTGAGTGGGCCGGGTGGCCGGAACTGCCACGAATAGTGGGATGTTTATCTCGTCAGAGCCGGATTGTCAAGCGCAAATTGCCTGTTTGGCCCTTATTCATCCGATGTCTCGGTCTCCGCGCCCTTGCAACGCGAAGCTCTCGAGGACGCGGTGGAAGACACCCACCAGCATGGCCAGAGGGGCCAGCGACACCATCAGCGCGGCGGCCGCGGTCGGCCAGTCGAGCTCGCGCTCGAAGGTGAAGAAGTCGCTGAGCGCGACGGGGACTGTCTTGACCTCGCCCGACGTCAGCACGAGCGGCACCAGCAGCATGTTCCAGTCGAGGACGAACATCACGACCAGGGTGGCCGCGACGGTCGGCGCGATGAGCGGAAGGACGACCCGGCCGAGGATGCGAAACAGGCCCGCACCATCGATCACTGCAACCTCCTCCCACTCCGTGGGCAGCTGCCCCACCGCGCCGTGCAGGACGAAGACCGCGAGTGGCGCCGTCACCGCCGCCTCGGCGAGGGTGATGCCGGCGAAAGTGTCGATCAGGTGCACCCGGCGCGAGAGATCGGCGAGCGGGATCGCGTACGCCATCACGGGCAGGCTGGCGAGGACAAGGAACCCTTGCGTCACGGTCCGGCGGCCGCGGTACCGTGAACGCGCCAGCGCGAAGGCCGCCGGAAATGCGACCGCCACAGTGAGGCAGGCCGCCAATATCGCGGCCAGGGTGCTTGTCGCGAGCTCCTGCCAGAAGGTCGGCTCTGCAACACCGATGTCGGCTATGTGGTCGAGCGTCGGCGGCCCGGTCCACGAAGGGGGCCGCATGCTGTCGTCTGGCAGCACGCCGATCGCGGCAAGGCCGGTCCAGGCCAGCGGCAGCAAGAAGGCGCCGGTGACGGCGGCAATGGCGATGGTGCGCGCCGCCCTCAACCCGACCGTCTCCCGGAGAGCCGGATGTAAGCCGCGCCGACAAGGGCCACGCCCCCGGCGATCAACCAGGCCGAAGTCGCTCCGCTCGGCCAATCATTGGTGACGAACGCACGGTCGTAGCTGTAGAGCGCGGGCGTCAGGGTCGCGGTCCCGGGGCCGCCACCAGTGAGGATGAGGATGGTGTCGAAGGCGCCAAGGGAAAGGCCTGTGAGCAGCATCCCCACCGACAGCATCAGGGGTGCGACCTCAGGAAGGGCGACGTTGACGATGCGCCAGAACCACGACGTGCCCGCGAGCGTCGCCTGCTCCCAGCGTTCTTCTGGAATGGCCACCAGCCCGGGCAGCAGGAGAAAGGTGACGAACGGCGCCATCCGCCAGACCTCGATCGCGATGGTCGCCGCCAGCGCGAGGCGCACGTCACCGATCGGCGATGCCGCCTCGGGTAGGCCCAGCCAACCCAGGACGAAGCTGACGATGCCGGTCGCGCCGCTGAACAGGTAGTGCCACATGACGCCTGCGGCGATCGGGCTCACGAGCCACGGCAGGAGTAGAAGCCCACGCCACCACGAGCGACCTCGGATGGGGCGCCGGAGCAGGTACGCAATGGCAAAGCCGAGTCCGAGCTCCAGCGGCACCGCAACCAGCGCGAAGATCGCGACGTTCCGCACGGCCTCGCCGAACTGGGGGTCGTGGAGGACATCGCTGTAGTTCTGCCAGCCCACGAACGCGACGGCCGTAGTCAGCGGCGAGTACGTGGTCAGCGTCGCGCTCAGACCGACCAGGGCCGGGATGATGAGCCAGCCGCCGATAAGAATTGCGAGCGGGGCGAAGAGAAGAATGTGGTCGCGGTGCGTCAGCCGCACTTACTTGGCGCCAGACACTCCGCCGTCGATTATCAGTCCCGCCGCCATCATGAATCGCGACTCGTCGGAGGCAAGGAAGAGAGCCGCCCCTGCGACGTCCTCAGGCCGGCCAAGGTCATTGCTGAGCTGGCGCTTGCGGATCGCGGCCATCCCTTCCTCCGGGTCGCTGTACGACTCCTTCAGATAGCGCTCCACGAATGGGGTGAGGATGGTGCCTGGCAGCAGGGCGTTGACGCGGATGCCGTGCGGCGCGAGGTCTACCTGCATTGACTTCGTCATCGCGAAGACCGCGCCCTTGGACGCCGCGTAGGAGACGCGGCGCGCCAGGCCTATCTCGGCTATGCAAGACGACATGTTGATGATCGAGCCGGTCCGCCGCTCGATCATGTAAGGCACCACGGCCCGGGTCATCAGGTAGACGCCGCGCACGTTGACGGTCATCACGCGGTCGAAGAGCTCGGGCTCAGTCTCGAGGACGTCGCCGATGCCGGCGATCCCCGCGTTGTTGAAGAGCACGTCGATCCGGCCGAATTGCTCGACGACCCTTTTCGCCAGGTCAACGGTGTCCTGCGGACTTGTCACGTCAACGCGCTCGGCGACCGCCACAGCGCCGATCTCGGCCACAGTCTTGGCGGCCGCGTCGAGATCGATGTCCGCAACAACGACCCGGGCGCCTTCCTGGGCGAACAGGCGGGCGCTCGCCTGGCCGATCCCTGATCCCGCGCCCGTGATCAGACACACTTTGGCGTCGAGCCGGTTTCCCATCGCGCGTGTGACAGAGGGCGCGATCGACAAGATCCGGGAGCGGATCGTGTCGGGGGCCTGGGGGCCGGGCGACCGGCTACCCAAAGAGAGCGAGCTGGCCGCCGAGCTCGGGCTCTCGCGCAACTCATTGCGTGAAGCGGTGCGTGCGCTCTCCCAGCTGCGCGTGCTCGAGGTCAAGCAAGGCGATGGGACTTACGTGAGCAGCCTCGAGCCCGGCCTCCTGCTCGAGAGCACCAACTTCATCAGCCACCTGCTCCTCGGCGACACCGAGATCGAGCTCTACGAGGTCCGGCGCATCCTCGAGGCGGCGGTCGCCGCGCTGGCCGCAGGCCGCATCGACGTCCAGGAGAAGGTGGAGCTGGCACAGATCCTGGAGCGCATGGGCGAGGCTAAGAACGTCGAGGAGCTGGTCGAGGCCGACGTCGCATTTCACGCCCTGGTCGCGAAGGCCGCAGGCAACGCCGTCCTCGCATCGCTCCTGGCCAGCCTTGCAACCCGCACCATGCGCGCCCGCCTGTGGCACGGGCGCGAGGCCGACGGGGCGCTGGACGAGACGCGCAACGAGCACCGGCGGATCTACGAAGCGATCATGGCCGGCGATCCCGACCTCGCCCGCGCTGCTGCCGCCGCACACATCGCCAGCAGTGAGCGCTGGCTGAAGGGCCGGCTCGCAATTGGACGCTCGGCGTGATGACGAGCAAGCTGGACTAGGACGGACTCACTGGATGCAGGTCGGTCTCCACACCCGACTGAAGCAAGGCGCTGAGGAACGCTACGAGGAGTACCACCGCGCGGTTTGGCCCCAGGTGCTCGAGGCGATCAAGCGGAATGGCATCACCCGCTACTTCATCTTTCGGGACGGCCTGGACCTCTTTCACTTCATCGAGTGCGAGGACTACGACCGTGCGATCGCCGAGATCGCGAAGGACCCGACAAGCATGGAATGGGAAGCGGAGATCGCGACGATGATGGCCGTGACGCATGACTTCAGCGGCGAGGGCAGCGACCGCATGCGCAAGATTTGGGAACTCTGAAACGGGTCCAGCTCGGCACGACCCCGTTGCAAGTCACGCGACTTGGCCTGGGCACCGCACCCCTGGGCGGCCTGTTCGAGGAGGTTGCCGACGACGAGGCACACCGCGTGGTCGAGGCCGCCTGGAAGGCGGGCATCCGCTTCTTCGATACCGCCCCTCTCTATGGGCACGGCCTCGCCGAGCTGCGACTGGGCGCGGTGCTGAGTTCGAAGCCGCGCGACGAGTTCGTGCTCGCCACGAAAGTAGGCAGGCTCATGCGGGCCGGCGCGCCGCCCGAGCCTGGGCAGGCATACAAGGGCGTGCCGCCGGTCAATCCGGTGTTCGATTTCTCCTACGACGGTGTGATGCGCTCGGTGGAGGAAAGCCTGAGCCGGCTTGGTTTGGACCGGATCGATGTCCTCCACATCCATGACCCAGACGATCATTTCGATGAAGCCTTGACCGGCGCCTACCGGGCGCTCGACCGGCTCCGCAGCGAAGGTTCGATCCGAGCCGTGGGCGCCGGCATGAACCAGTCCGAGATGCTGGTTCGTTTCGCGCGCGAGGCCAACTTCGACTGCTTCTTGCTCGCCGGCCGCTACACGCTCCTCGACCGTTCCGGCGCTGCCGAGCTGCTGCCGCTGTGCGCCGAGCGCCGGATCGCCATCATCGCTGGCGGCGTGTTCAACAGCGGCATCCTGGCCGACCCGCGACCGGGCGCGACCTTCAACTACACGACGGCCCCGCCTGACCTCGTGCGCCGCGCTGAGGAGCTGAAGGCGGTCTGCGATCGGGCCGGCGCCAGCCTCAAGGCAGCGGCGATTCAGTTCCCGCTCCGACACCCCGCGGTCGCCACCGTGCTGACCGGGTGCCGGTCGGTCGCGGAGGTCGAAGAGAACGTCCGGGCCTTCCAGGCCGACATCCCCGACTACCTGTGGCCATTGCTCGACGCTTGATCGTCGACTCCCACCACCACTTCTGGGACCCCTCGCGCCGCGAATACCCGTGGATGGGCGACGAGCTGGCCGCGATCCGGCGGCCATTCGGCCCCAACGACCT
>VBFW01000352.1:0-2729 GCA_005880525.1 Chloroflexota bacterium
AGACGAGGCGAGCGGCGACGTGCATACCCATCTGGTCGCAGCGCTCTCCCCCAGCCACGTCGGGGCGACCCTGATTCGGAATATGAAGGTGGAGGATGGCAAGCTGATCATCCGGCTGACCACGACAACGCCTGACAACATGCCGGTGAATCGAACGCTCACCTGGGAGCGGGCCGGCTAACCACTCGATTGCCTAGCCGGAGGCGGCGAAGAGTAGTCGGTTTCAGCGATCCAACCGCTACTCTGGCCCCGGTGTCGCCTGAACGGTCGTGGCACAGCTTTTGGTTCAGCTGGCCTCTAGGCGCGGCAGGAATAACCCTCACGCTTGTCTCTGTGAGCTGCGCGCTGCCAGGCCACTCGGGCGCGCCAGCCGCGAGTCACGGGAGCTCAGCTCACGCGATTTGTAACCGGGGCACCTACCTCCAAATACCGGGAGACTTCCCCGCGTACGGCCCGCCACAAACGCTTTACGTTGGTACGACACCCGACGGGCACGGCTCCGTCTTCCGTGTTGAGGCCCCGGCGCCGACGGTGACATATTTCTACGCCGCCGGAGCGGGGCAGGTTAACTACGTCTTTGAGCTGCGAACGATCGCCACTGATGGGGCACACCTGCTTTGGCGAGAGCAGAGTGACTTCAATTGTCGCGGCACGATGACCGTGCAGACCGACCCGGCCGACGGCGCCTACACGATTTACAGCGCGGAACCGGCTGACGCGGCCTATGCCTATCCAAGTTCAAGTCCCAGCCCCTGAAAAACCGGGGCTTGCCGTGCACGGTCAGCGATCGCAGTTGTAGACAGGCGGCGGACCGCCAAGATGATGTGGCGGGGCATCGTAGACACTTTCGAACTCTTCGGGGCAATGAGGCCCTAGAGTCGTTTCGACGGTGACCTTCAACGGCTCCAGATGGGTCTCTGCGGATGGACGGTGGGTTTGGGACCGCGGCCAATGGCAGAAAGCGCATCCACGTCGAAGGCGCTGGCTGATCGTTCTCATCGTCGCCGTTGTAGCCATGCCGATCCTCGGCGTGGTCTCGGGGGCCACATATCTCAGCGTCGCCACGGACGCGCAGCCGATGGCCTCGATCGGAGGCTGCCCGTCAACTGCCTTCCCTCTTCCCGCCGGAAGCACGGTCGATGAACAGGCTGGGCTCGTTAGTGATTGGCCTCCACACACGTTGGGATGCTGGACCGCGAACTCCGAAATCGGCACCGAAGCCGCAGCCTTCGCGTTCTACATGGAGCCGTCCAACACGCCGGGCTGGGCCGTCGTCTACGCATACCCCCAAACGCGTGCCGCGCGTTTCTCGAGCGTCACGCACCGAGGCCTATTTGCTGACGTGAGTGTCGACTCGGTTCATTTGATTGGCCATTCCAAGACACGGCTCGATCTGTCGGTGTGCTTTTGCAATCCGGATAGGTTCGTTGGGTAGCAGGCGAACGACCCGTGGCTCTAGCGCCATACCGTCAGGGACCTGACGAGAGACAGCGCTTGCTCCGCGAGGTTGTTTCGAACTCCTCCTGGAAGTAGGGCCGGCTGGCCGTCCAGCTCCATCAGCCCTTCGATTTGATCTTGCGGCCGACGCCTCCGCGGGGCATCCGGAAGGTCGAATCTGAAAACTGGCGGGAGGGAAAGATTTGTCTCCGCTCAACGTTTCGCGCTAACTGCTGATTCCGTAGCGCGACCGTCAGCCAGATGCCTGTCGCGTACCTCTGCACCCCGGGTAAGTTGAGCAGCCCCAGAACTTCTCGCCAGCGTTGGCGCCACGCGTCGCGGTCCGCAAGACCATCGGCGATCCACAATGCGGGCATTGGGGGACTGCCGCTGCGGGCGCGGGTGCTGTTGCCCATTCGGCCGCGCCGGTCCTCTTCACCGCGGCGATGATGGTTCGCAGCCTGGTGCCGTCGATCAGCTCCAACCGTTTCCCGGTGGCGAAGGCGAGGGCATCGGCCGAGAACGAGCCGCTCGTGATGAAGACGGCTCCGTCAGCATTCTCATCAGGCAGCACCCCCCAGAGTTCTCGCAGTGGCTTCACCCCGACACGGCGGTTCCTCCAGTGCTTGCACTGGACGATAAGCCGCTCGCCTGACACATGCCGAACGTTCAGGTCGACTCCACCGTCAGCCGTGGAACCACCGCGCGGCGTCACGGTCGCACCCTGGCGCCGATAGAACTCTGCAACGTATCTCTCGAACTGAATCCAGCTCAGGCCAGCCGGGTCGTCAGTGGCGTCAAACGTCTTGCGGTCGAACGCTCGCCGCAATGCGCCCCCTCCCGTGTAGACGAGGACGGCAACCGCGAACAACCACAGAAACCAGCGGCCGAACTGCAGCCACACCCCGGTCATGGCCGACCCGCCGGCGAACAGTGGCGCGACCCAGCCGGCGAGTCCCAGGACGGCGCCCGCGATGATGCCAGCCAGCGGTGGCAGGTCGGCGAACGGCTCCGCATAGAGCTCGAGCAGGGATTTGCGGGAGCGCGATGGCGACATGGCCGCCACTCATAGCACGTGGACCACCCCGACAGCTCACATTAGGCGCGGCGATTGGGTCGAGGAAGGTGATGAACGGGTCGCCTACCGGGAGATGACTCTGCACTTTTTGGTGAGAGCCAACATTCCCGGGGAT
Organism: Chloroflexota bacterium; assembly: GCA_005880525.1. GTDB lineage: Bacteria > Chloroflexota > Dormibacteria > Dormibacterales > Dormibacteraceae > CF-118. Next base: position 2,631 of record VBFW01000352.1, read on the forward strand.
GCGCCGGGAGGGATTCCGGCCGACACTGAATCAACTCAGTGAGGCTACCTGCTGATCCCATGGCGGGCGTCCACTCGTACCTGTCTTCATGAAGGCAGC
>VBFW01000352.1:2767-5376 GCA_005880525.1 Chloroflexota bacterium
CCGCAAGCCGTCCCAAATGCAACTCAGTTGACTGCGAGCAATTGCTCCGGACCGGCACCTACTACCGCGCCGCGGCCATTAGGACGCTACTTCACCATCCGCCCGGCGCCTGAGTGGACGGAAACGCCTGCGCCCCAACATACGGAGACGCTACTGCTGGAACTGGCGGCGCCCAACGCCTACGGCTTCGCACCCACTTTCATTCAGGTCCATAGCCTCCTCGGTCCCGTGCATACCGTTTACGGCCCGCAAGCGACCGCCCACTCCATCGCGCAGCAGCATGCGGCTGCCATTGCCCAGGAGTTGTCGCCTGATGCCGTCGCGGGCCCGGTCAGTGACTGCCGCGTGGGCGGTGAGGCTGCCGCCGTACTCGGAGTCTCGGGCGACATAAACTCGGGCGCAGGCACCGCCAATGGCAAGTTCTTCTGGATCTACGTGGTCCACAACGACTTGCTGTTCGAGGTCATTTTGGCGGGCACCGGCGGCATCGGCAACCAAGCGATCCAGGACTCACTCGGAATGATTGGCTCACTTACGTGGACCTTTTAGCGCCAATCTAGGGTTGCTGGCGTGCCTCCCAGGCGGAAAGCTCTTCGACGTGTGGCGGAGAGGGAGAGATTCGAACTCTCGATGGGCCAGTGACCCATAACGGTTTTCGAGACCGCCGCCTTCAACCACTCGGCCACCTCTCCTGATCACCGCGAAATCGGAGGCGCCGCCGAGATTTCGCGGGGCCAACCTGCTACGGGAGCCGCCCTGGCGGTCCCGACCGGATTCGAACCGGCGTTCTCGGCCTTGACAGGGCCGCGTGTTTGGCCAGGCTACACCACGGGACCGACGGCGGCTAAGTCTACCAAGCACCTGCGCGACGATCGGCCGCAGGCTGGGGGAAGCCCGGTACCCACTACCTATAATTCCCCCTGTCTTGAGCGACGTTCAGCAAATGAGCGGCGGAACTTCCGACGAGCTCAGAAAACGGTTCCAGATCCTCGAGCGCGTCGCCATCTTTTTCACGCTTCCCGACAACATCCTTCACGCCCTAGCGCGCCGGCTGGCCCCGGCGTCGGCCACGAGAGGCTCGGTCATCGTCCACCAGGGCGACCCGGGCGACACCATGTTCGTGGTCGAGTCGGGCCGCTGCGAGGTGTTCGTCGAGGAGTCGCCTGGACACACGATCACGATCGCCCTCCTGGGTCCCGATGACTTCTTCGGCGAGATGTCGCTGATCTCCGAGGAGACCCGCACCGCCAGCGTTCGGGCCCTGGAAGACTGCCGGCTGCTCACCCTCGACCGCCGGACGCTCTACGAGACGCTGCCGGCCGATTCGGACGCGCTCATCGAGCTGACCAAGCTCGTCGAGCAGCGCAAGGACACGCTGCCCAACCTGATCGCGCGCGCCCGCATGGTGGCCCCGGAGCAGGCGGCCACGACGATCGCCGTCTACTCGCCCAAGGGCGGCTCCGGCCGAACGACGATCTCCGTCAACCTCGCGGCGGCACTGGGCAAGCGGTTCCCGGGGGAGGTGCTGCTGGTCGACCTCGCTCTCCCCTACAACCACGACGCGCTCATCTCCTACCTGACGCCGACCGGCTGCCTCGCGGCAGCGGCGCAGGTCCCGCCCTCCAACTTCGAGGAGGCGGTGCTGGGCGCGATCCTCCACCACCCCGGCGGCATGATGCTGCTGCCTGGCGTGCTGCGCGCCGAGCAGGCCGACCTCATCAACGTCGACCTGGTCAACCGGGCGATGGGCATCCTGGTGAACGCCTTCCGCTACATCGTCTTCGATCTCGGCGTCGCGTTCACCGACATCGTGATCACCGTCCTCGACCACTCGCAGCGCGTGCTCGTGCTGGTCACGCCGGAGCTGTCATCCCTAAAGGACGTGGGCGAGCTGCTGAACATCTTCACCAACGTGCTGAACATCGTTCCGGGGCGCGTCATCCTGGCCCTCAACAACAAGGTGCCCAAGTCGGTCGTGAGCAAGGAAGACGTGATCCGCACCCTGAAGCAGGAGCTGGCCGTGGACATCGAGTTCGACGGCACCAAACCGGACGAGGCCGCGGTCAAGGGCGAGATTCTCGTCCTGACCGACCCCAAGAGCGCCATCAGCCGGGGCGTCGAAGAGCTGGCTCAGCAGATCGCCGGCGCGACGGCGGGCGAGGACAAGAAGGCGAAGAAAGGCTTCAAGATCGGCCGGAGCTAAGCCCGAGCCGAAGCCCAGACCTCCGCCACCGCTCTCGCGACCGACGTTGCCTGCGTCCATCCAGCACGAGCCGAAGAGGCGCGAAGCGCGGGGTCAAGAAACTGGGTTCCCATCGCCTTTCGCGCGTGCGCGTCGGCCTTGACGACCAGCGACCGGATGTCTTTGCCAAGCGATTTGATCTGACCTTCGGCGGTCCGGCTCCGTCGCAGCGCCAGGCCGACGGGCGTGAGCGCCACGATCGGATCGAAGCCCGTGGCCAGGTCCGCGTTGGCAGCAGACCTCATGCCGCCGTCGATAAACCGCCGCGCCCCGATCGTGGAAGGTGGATAGACCAGCGGGACCGCGCAGCTGGCGGCCACGGCATCCACCAGGTCAATTCCACTGTCGCGCTTGAAGACCACGAACT
>VBFW01000311.1 GCA_005880525.1 Chloroflexota bacterium
CGCACAACGTCATCCGCCTCATCCGCCCAGGCCAGGATTACGACGGCGCGGCGAGGACTCTCGACGCCTGGCTGCAGGGCGGAACGCTGCGCGCCGACGACCCCTCGATGTACGTGCACGACGTGGACCTTGCCGACGGCCGCACCCGGCGCGACCTGCTGGCGGCGCTGCGCCTGGAGCCTTACGAGCGACGAGTCGTCCTGCCGCACGAGCGCACACACCGCGGTCCCAAAGAGGATCGACTCGCGCTGATGCGCGCGACGCGCGCGAGCCTGGAGCCGCTGTGGTTCGTCTACGACGGCGCCGGGACCGAGCTGAAGCGGCTGCTCGACGAGGCAGCCGAGCGCCCGCCTGACGTCACCTTCAACGACCACGACGGCCTGGCGCAGCGGTTGTGGACCGTGCCTCACGGCGCGTGGACAGGCACCGTCACAGCTGCGCTGGCCCCGCTGCAGCTGCTCATCGCCGACGGCCATCACCGTTACGAGACCGCCCTGGCCTACGCCGAAGAGGCGGGCGGGCCGCCGGACGCGGCCTCGCGCTTCACCCTCGCCCTCCTCACAGACATCGACGACCCGGGCCTCGAGGTGCTGCCCACGCACCGGGTCATGAAGGAGGGCATCGCGGTCACCGGCGGGGAGCCCAAAGAAAGCCTGGAGGAGACGCTGGCATCGATCCGCGGCCAGGTCGCGGCCGGGGTCTACCGCGACGGGCGTTTCCAGGTGCTGCCGCTAGAAGGCGAGGTCGCGGTCGTGGAGCTGCACCGCCAGGTCATCGACAACATCCTGGGGCGGCGCAGCGCCGAGGATTTCCTGCTCTACACCCGGGACTCCGCGGAGGCGGTCAGGTGGGTCGACGAGGGCGCCGGCGTCAGCGCCTTCTTTTTGGACGCCCCCGACCTCCGACAGGTTTTGAAGCTGGCCGCCGATGGAAGAACGTTTCCACAGAAGAGCACGTATTTCCACCCCAAGCCGCCGTCGGGGATGGTTATCCACCGGCTCGCGCCAGACCGGACCCTATAGTAGGAAGCCCCATAGAGATGCCCATATACGGATACCGATGCAGGACCTGCGGACACGAGTTCGAAGTCCTGCAGAAAATGTCGGACACTCCGCTCAAGACCTGTCCGAAGTGCTCCGGCCAGCTGGCGAAGATCGTCTACCCGGCCGGCATCGTCTACAAGGGGAGCGGTTACTACAGCACCGACTACAAGAATGGCGGCAAAGCCGCCTCCGCAGCCTCCAGCAACGGGGCCAAGAGCGACTCCGACAGCTCATCCGGCGCCGACACCAAGCCCGCCAAGACCGAGACGAAGCCGGAATCGAAGGCGTCCGATTCGAGTTCTAGTGAATAGCAAGAGGGTTTGATGTCAGACATCCAGACGGTTACAGACAGCGACTTCGAAACGGCAGTACTGAAATCCGACAAGCCGGTGCTCGTTGATTTCTGGGCGACGTGGTGCGGACCGTGCCGCATGATCGCGCCCATCGTCGAGCAGATCCACGGTGAGCTGGGCGACAAGATCAAGGTCCTGAAGATGGACATCGATCAGAACCCGGCGACGCCGATGCAGCTCGGGATCATGTCGATCCCGACCGTGATCATCTTCAAGAACGGCAAGCCCGCGGAGCGGACTGTCGGTTATCGCCCCAACATGAAGGGCGACCTGAAGGCCAAGCTCGAAGCCCTGATCTAGGGCGTCGCCGTGACGCCGGTCTACAGCGGCGACGCGGTCGCGCGTGTGCTGTACGAGGTGGTCCTGGTGGCTTGGCTCGGCAGCGAGTTGTGGCACGGCCTTCGCGTGTTCGCGCGGCGAGTGCGCGCCGGGAACGGCCTGGGCAGCTTCGGCCAGGACCGGTTTTCGGGACCCGCCCTGATCCTGGGAATCGCTCTTGCCATCGGCCTCGGCATCAGGGCGGCCGTGTTCGTGCCCCACGCGGCGATCACCGCCCTGCGGCCGGAGATTTTTGGGGTCGGGCTCGCGCTGGCGCTGGCCGGAATCGCGTTGCGCGGGTACGCGATCGCGAAGCTCGGCCGGTTCTTCAACACCCGCGTCACGGTCACGTCGGACCAGGTCGTGGTCGACACCGGGCCGCGTATCGGATCTCGGTCGAGGAGAAGGCATTGGCCGTCGGCCTCGGACAGCCGTACCGCGATTACATGCAGCGCACCAAGCGACTCATCCCCTTCGTCCTTTAGAAAGGCCGCGGCCTAGGATTGGCCGACGGGGATGTTCGGGGGCTGGTGCCTCCCGCGGTCTTCAAAACCGTTTGCGGGGCGCTGTTGAGGCGTCCTGGGTGGGTTCGATTCCCATCCATCCCCGCCAGCTTTGTGAGACGCGCCTGAGACTGACAGTGAGACGGCGGGTGCCGATGATTGGCGCGTGCAGTACGTACCGGCGCCAGCGCCGGCAGGCGAGATCTCGATGTGGCCGGCGGAGCTGGCGAGCCCGAATTTGCCCGCGGTTTGCCTGAAGACCGGGCAGCCGGCAGCGGGCTACCACACCCTCAAGCTCGTGCCGCCCGATTTATGGGTGCTGACGCTTCTGCTTGGCCCGTTCTTTGTGCCCGGCGTGAAGACGCGGATTCCCTTTGCGCGCCGGCCCCTCACCGTGCTGTCCAGCCTCATGCTCGTGCGAGTTCTCACCAGCATGCTCACCGCGGCTTGCCTGATTGCGGCCTACTTCGTGCCGAATGCCCCCAGGACTCTGCTTTTCATCGCGGTCCTGCTCAGCGCCGGCGTGACCTACTCGTCCTACATCCTCTATTTCCTCCAGGTCCGTGTCGGCGAGGTTTATCGGGGGTCGACAGGTGAATCCTGGGTCCGGCTGCACCCGGTCCACCCCAACTTCGTGGCGGCGGTCGAGGCCTGGCGCGCCCTACGCGAAGCGGCGATGCGTGAGCCGGCCGCATATTCCGCCGACCTGAGGTGGCACTGGAACGGAGCGCAGTGGGTCAGCACGCTGCCCGCCGGCATGAGCAAGACGAGCGCCGCGTCACCTCGCAGGCGGATCCCTTGGTGGCAGGTGGCCGCGGCCATGCTCATCGGCTGGGCGCTCCTCGGCGGCCTCGC
>VBFW01000312.1 GCA_005880525.1 Chloroflexota bacterium
GCTCGACGCGGTCTGGAGGTGAGGCTGTGAAACCCGATTTCTCGAAGGGCCTGGTGCCGGCCGTGGTCCAGAACGCCGAAACAGGCCTGGTGCTGATGCTCGGCTACATGGACGAAGAGGCCTGGACCAAAACACAGGAGTCGGGGCGCGCCTGGTTTCATTCGCGCACGCGCGGCCTGTGGGAGAAGGGCGCCACGTCCGGCAATGCGATGGAGGTCGTCGACGTGCGGCTGGATTGCGACCTGGACGCAGTCTTGCTGAAGGTGCGGCCCTCGGGGCCGGCGTGCCACACAGGCGCGGAGTCTTGCTTCTTCAACGAAGTATAGGTCTGTATATTTATGCGTCCATGACCAAGCATGTTCGCGCGGCTGTGGCGGGGGCGAACGGCTACGCCGGCATGACCCTCGTGCACCTGCTGGCAAGGCATCCCGATGTCGCGATCGAGCAGCTGAGCTCACGATCGCTGGCGGGCAAACCGCTGGCTTCGACGTTCCCGCTGCTCAGCCTCGAGGGCGACTTCCTGTCCGAGGTCGACGCCTCGAAGGCCGACGTGGTGTTCAGCTGCCTGCCCCACAACGTCGGCGCCGCGAAAGCTGCCGGGTGGCTGGAGGGTGGGGCGCGCGTCATCGACATGTCGGCCGACTTCCGGCTGAAAGACGCATCGCAGTATCCGGTTTGGTACCGGCAGGAGCACCCCGCGCCGGAGCTGCTGGCGCGAGCCGTATTCGGTCTGCCCGAGCTGCATGAAGAGGATCTCAAGAGCGCGCAGCTGGTCGCTGTGCCTGGCTGCTACTCGACCGCCTCGATCCTCGCGCTCGCGCCGGCGGTGACCTCGGGCCTGGTCGGATCGGACATCGTCATCGACGCCAAGTCGGGGGTCAGCGGCGCCGGCCGCTCGCCTGGTCTCGGCGTGCATTTCAGCGAGGTCAACGAGTCGCTCGGCGCGTACGCGATCGCCGGCCATCGCCACCTTCCTGAGGTGATGCAGGAGTTGCGGGCGCTCGGACACAACGGCTTGCGCCTGACCTTTGTGCCGCACCTCGCTCCGATGACGCGCGGCATCCTGGCGACGTGTTACTTCGACCTGAAAGGATCAGTCGAGGAGCTTCGCGGCGCCTACGCGGAGTTCTATGCCGGGCAGCCGTTCACCCGCGTGGTGCCCGAGAGTCCGGCCACCAAGCTCGCGAGCCACACCAACTTCTGTCTCGTCCACGTTGGCGCGCAGGACGAGAAGGCTGTCGTGACAGCGGCGCTCGACAACCTGGTCAAGGGAGCGGCGGGCCAGGGGGTCGAGTGCTTCAACATCGCGTTCGGGTTCGACCGCGGCACGGCGCTGGAGTCGGCGATCCAGTGGCCGTGACATTCCCGCGCGGCTTCGTCGCCGGAACCGCGTCGTGCGGGATCAAGGCGTTCACAGCGGGGTCGACCGCCATCCCATCGGGTCAGAAGAAGGACCTTTGCGTGGTCCAGTCGGACCGGGTGTGCGACACGGGCGGCGTGTTCACGACGAACCGGGTGAAGTCGGCCTCGGTCGTGATCGACCACCTGCACCTGCAGCACAACCGGGTGCAGGCGCTGGTGGTCAACTCCGGCAACGCGAATGCATGCACCGGCGCGCAGGGCTTCAAGGATGCGCTGCTGATGGCGAAGATCACCGCCGACCACCTCGACCTCGACCCCGACCAGGTGCTGGTGAGCTCGACCGGCGTGATCGGGCGATACATGCCGATGGAGGCTGTCAAGTCGGGGATCATCGACGCGTGCGCTGACCTGGATGCCGCGCATGGGCTCGACGCGGCGCACGCGATCATGACCACCGACTCGAAGCCCAAGCTGGCCGAGCTCGAGGTCGACCTCGGCGGCGTGCCGGTAAGGATCGGCGGGATGTGCAAGGGCTCGGGCATGATCCATCCGAACATGGCCACGATGCTCGCGTACATCACG
>VBFW01000313.1 GCA_005880525.1 Chloroflexota bacterium
ATCAACGTCGAGGCGCAGGCCGGCAACCCACACTCGCTGCTTTCGTGGATGAAGCGGGTCATCGCCCTGCGCAAGCGGCACCGCGCGTTCGGGCGCGGCACCCTCGAGCTGCTGCGCCCCGAGAACCGCAAGGTGCTGGCCTTCGTCCGCCGGTACGAGTCCGAACAGATCCTCTGCGTGGCCAACCTGTCGCGCTTCCTGCAGGTTGTCGAGCTGGACCTCGCGCAGTGGAAAGGCATGGTGCCGATCGAGCTGTTCGGGTCGACGGAGCTGCCGATGGTCGGCGAAACGCCGTACTACCTGACCCTTGGGCCGCATTCCTTCTACTGGTTCTCGCTGCAGCCGAAACCGTCGCAGCAGCTGCCGAGTGACTGGGGCCTGACCGCCACCACGCTGCCGGAGGTGCGCGTACCGGCCGCGTGGGAGTCCGTGCTTGTCGACCGTGGCAAGGAAGCTTTCGAGAGCATCCTCGTCAACTACATCCGGCAGCGCCGGTGGTTCGCGGGCAAGGCGCGGCGCCTCAAGTCCATACAGATCACGGACTGGATCGACATCCGCACCGCTGAGGGCACGGCCTACCTCACGACGATCGTCGCGTCGTACGCGGAAGGCGACCCCGAGACGTACCTGCTGCCCCTCGCCCATACGAACCCCGCCGAGTCTTCGCAGATCATCGAGCGCTGGCCGCACTCTGCGATCGCGTGGGTCAAGACGCCGGGCCAGCAGCAGCGCGGTCTCATCTACGACGCTCTCGGGCCGCCGGGATTCGCGGACGCGCTGCTGTCCGCGATGGCAAGGCGCCGGCGCTTCAACGGGCCCAAGGGCACGCTCGTCGGCTCGACGAACAAGGCCTTCAACCGGCTGCGCGGACCGGAGACGATCAAGCTCGAAGCCAATCTTTCGGCTGCCGAGCAGAGCAACAATTCGGTCGTCTTCGGCGAGCGATTGATCCTCAAGGTGTTCAGGCGCGTCGAGGAGGGCATCAACCCCGAGCTGGAGCTGGGCCGCTTCCTGACCGACCGCACCACCTTCACCCAGATCGCACCTCTCGCGGGCGCCCTCGAGTACCGTCCGGATCGCGGCGAGGCGATATCGGTCGCGGTGCTGCAGGGCTACGTGCCGAACCAGGGCGACGCGTGGAAGTACACGCAGTCGACGCTCGCTAACTACTTCAAAGCGGGCGAGCTCCGCGCCGACCCCGGACCGCCGGTGCTGCCGCGAAGCATGCTGTTCACCACGGTGGGCGAGCTGCCCGAGCTGGCGACTCAGACCATCGGCGCGTACCTGGACTCGGCGAGGCTGCTCGGCAAGCGAACGGCCGAGCTGCACCTCGCTCTGTGCAGCGACCCCGACGACATCGCGTTCTCGCCCGAGCGCATCTCACCCCAGGACCAGCGCTCGATGTACCAGTCGATCAGCCAGGTCGCGCTGCGCGCGCTCGAGCTGCTGCGCGGCCAGCTGAACCGGCTGCCTCAGGATGCACGCGACGAAGCGCGCCAGGTGCTGGAGCTGGAGCCGCAGATCGCGCACGCACTGAGGTCGTTCCTGGTCCGCCGCCTGACCACCACCCGCATTCGCGTGCACGGCGACTACCACCTCGGCCAGGTGCTGTACACCGGCCACGATTTTGTGGTCATCGACTTCGAGGGAGAGCCCGCGCGAACGCTGTACGAGCGGCGTCTCAAGCGACTTGCGCTTCGAGACGTTGCCGGCATGCTGCGGTCCTTCCACTACGCGGCACAGGCGGCCCTGCGCACTGACGAGCTGACGCCTGAGATACGGGCCCGGATGCAGCCCTGGGCCCGGTTCTGGGTCGACTCGGTGTCGATCGCCTTCACGCGCAGCTACCTCAGCACGGCCGGCCCCGCGTCATTCGTCCCGCAGGCGCCCGCCGATCTCGAGCTGCAGCTCACGACGATGCTCCTCGAGAAAGCGCTCTACGAACTGCGGTATGAATTGAATATGCGACCTGACTGGGTGCGTATCCCCCTGCGCGGAGTCTGCGACCTCCTGGCGCCGGCATGATCGCGAACTCACTGCTCACGCAGTTCGACCTGCACCTCTTCAACGAGGGCACGCACGCTCACCTGTACGAAAAGCTCGGCGCGCACCTCAGCGGCGAAGGCGCGACCTTCGCCGTGTGGGCGCCCAACGCCGACAGCGTGTACGTGATGGGCGATTTCAACGGCTGGAATCGGACCGCGAACCAGCTCCAGCCTCGCGAGTCGTCGGGCATCTGGGAAGGCTTCATCCCGGGCGTCAAGCACGGGACGCTGTACAAGTATCTCGTCCACTCTCGCGTGACCGGTGCGGGTGTCGAGAAGGCGGACCCGTATGCGACCTTCGCCGAGCCGCCGCCGCGCCAGGCTTCGATCGTTTGGGACC
>VBFW01000314.1 GCA_005880525.1 Chloroflexota bacterium
ACGCCGAGGTCCTCGGTCCGTGGATCAACAAGCCGTGGCTCAACGTCGTCGCGGTGCTGATCGTGGGCGTGCTGCTCGCGCTGTCGGTGATCCTCGTCTTGACCACCGTCTTTCCTTCTATCAATGTCGAGGTCCTGGCCATCGTGCTCGCGGTTTTCGTGCTGGCCGGCACCGCAGCCTCCGGCGCGTGGGGGCTGCAGGAGCAGAAGCGCCTGTCCGGCCGGCCCGTGATGTCGCGCGAGGAGCGCGTGAACTGGCGAATGCCGGCCCTGGCCCTTCTGCAGCGGCCGAAGTGGTCGCCCGTGCGGAGAGTGGCCATCGTCACTCTCAGCGGCTATCTCGTGTTCGCGATCCTGATGCTCGTCGTGCGCGCAGTTCAGCTGGCCATTGCGCGTTAGGCCGCCTTAACAACTCGCTTACAACCCTGAACCGCCGGCGGTCTAATATGGTCGCCCGTGCTCGGTTTCCGACCGGGCCGCCGCGCTAGAGCTTCGCGCAGGCGCCTGAATCCCATCCGCACCCTCGTCCTTGCCGCAGTGGCGGTCGCGCTGGCGGCCACCTCGGGAAGCTTCGCGTACTTCGTGCCCGCCGTGGTCACGGCCTACGACGCGATCAACAACCCGATCACCATCCCGTCGCCCACATCGCTGCCTTCGCTGTTCAGCCCGGAGCCGTCCACCACCCCCTCGCCGCAGCAGCAGGGCGCGTTCACAGTCCTCCTGCTCGGCTCGGACGACGACTCCAAGTTCTTCAGCGAGCACGTGCTGACGCAGTCGATGATCCTCGTCCGGGTCATCCCCTCGACCAAGCAGGTGATCATGCTGTCGATCCCGCGCGACCTGTGGGTGCCGCTGGCGACCGGCGGCACCGCCAAGATCGACGGCGCCTACTCGTATGGCGGCGCGAAGGCGGCGATCCAGACGGTGCAGAACGACTTCGGCGTGCACGTCAACTACTACGTGTGGATCGGGCTGGTGGGATTGATCAGGGTCATCGACGCCATCGGCGGCGTCGACGTCGTCACGTCCAACCCCGTGCTCGACGACTACTACCCGCTCGACATCAACACCAACAGTCCTTACGGCTACTCGCGCATCGCAGTCTTGCCCGGCCCGCAGCACCTGGACGGCGTGCATGCGCTCCAGTACGTGCGCTCGCGCCACAACGATTTGCAGAGCGACTTCGGACGATCGCGCCGGCAGCAGCAGGTGCTGCTCGCCATCCGTCAGAAGGCGAAGGAGCTGTCGCCCGCCGACATCCCCGCGCTCGCGAAGGCGATCGGAGGCGAGATCAAGACCAACGTCTCGATCGACCAGGTGGTGAACCTGCTGCCCCTGGCCTCGAGCGTCGACAACCCCGACGCGATCAAGCAGATCATCCTCGCGTCGCCTTACACGCATGGAGGCGCGCCCGACGGCAGCCTGTTCCCGAACTGGGGCCTGATCCTGCCGCTGGTGCACCAGTACTTCCCGTGATCCCGAAGTTCGTGCTCGGCGTGTGCCTGGCGGTGCTGATGGTGCTGACCGGCGTGTCCACGTACCTCTACATCGGCACGCGCCAGTCGAAGCTCGCGGCCGCGCCTCTGAAACCGACGGCCGCTCAGCCAACGCCTCGAGGCTTCCAGCTGCCGGGCACGCTCTTCGTGGCGCAGAACGGCGCCCTCTACAGCCTCAGCTCCGGTCGCTACCGCCAGCTGACGCCGGAGGCCGGCTGGATGCAGCCCTCGCTGATGCCCGACGGCAACCTGCTCGCCGTCAAGCGCTCTGGCTTCTCCTCCGACATCTACATCCTCAACCAGTTCGGCCGCCCGCTGAAGCAGCTCACCGTCAACCAGGCGCCGCGCCGCAGCTACGACACGGGCGACAACCACTGGGCCTTCTACCCGCGCTCGTCCGCGGATGGCAAGACCGTCTTCCTGAGCTATGACAAGCCCAAGGGTGGATACGAGGTCGACCTCTCCGTGTGGTCGATGCCCGTGAACGGCGGGCTGGCCCGCGGCACCGACTGGAGCTACTCGCAGGGCTACACGGGTGGCGACTTCCAGCCCATCCCAGTGCCCGGCGGGATCATCTACACGAAGTATCTCCGCGCCCTCGACGGCTCCATCCACAGCCAGATCTGGTTCCTCAGCCGGCCGTCGCCCTCCGCGTCTCAGCTGTACGCCGGCAAGGCGTGGACGTCGCCCGCCGAGGACTGCCGCGAGCCCGCGGTGGCGCCCGGCAACGCCTATCTCGCGATGATCTGCACGTTCGGCAAGCAGATCTCGTACCTGGTGATCGCGCCTATCGCCGGGGCGAACATCGGCGCGCGGCAGATCGTCATCACCGACCAGATGGTCGCCCAGCCGACCTGGGCGCCCGACGGCACGGGCATCGCCTACCTCGCGCCCGCGATC
>VBFW01000310.1 GCA_005880525.1 Chloroflexota bacterium
CGTCGGGTCAAAAGATTCACGGTCGAGAAGCTGCGCCAGCGGCGCCGCCAGCCAGCCGGGGCCGAAGTTTAGCAGCGTCTCCAGGCCCTCGGCCTTAGCGCCGGGCTCGATGGAGCGAACGCCGCGCTCCACCGTCGCGAAACCTCGCTTTCCGTGCAGCGCGCGCATGGCCGCAAGCCCGCTCTCCGCCACGAACTCGACGTAGTCGTCCAGCGCGACGTGCAGGAAGGCATGCTCGGCCGAGCCGTCCTCGCCGCGATGATGGGAGGCCGCCAGGCGCGCTCCCAGCCTGGCCAGATGCACTCCCTCAGTCATCCGATGCTCGAGGTGGCCGCGCGCGCGCTCGAACAGCTCGGGCCGGCCGCTGCGCACCAGCGCCTCGATGGTCGCCGGCGCCGAGTCACCGCGGCCCTCAAGAAGCGGCAACGCTTGCGCCAGAGCCGCGGGAGGCTGCGCGGCCAGCGCCTCGGCCGCCAGGCGCCGCACCTCGCGGTCGCCGCTGGCCAGCCCGTCGACCAGGGCGGCCACGAAATCCGCTTCGAGCTCCGGCGGGGGCGACCAGCGCGTGGCTTCTCTGAGGGCGGCCCGTTTGACGTCGCGCTCTGGGTCGCGCATGCAGGCGATCAGCCCGGACGCCGAGCCCGGGACGTTCGCCTTCATCTTGGCGAAGCTGCGCAGGCCTTCGAGGCGCACGCGAGGCTCTGGGTCCACCAGCGCCGCGGCCACCATCTTGTGATCGCCCACGAACGACGCCGCCCACACGGCGGCGGCGCGGTGCTGCACGTCGTTCGCATCAACCAGTCGGTCGAAGACGGCGGTCGATCCCTCCCATGGCGGCCGTCTGCTCGCGCCGGCCACGGCCGCCGCCGCGCGAACCCACGGATCCGGGTCGAATGCCGCGGCGCCGAGCTGGTCCGGGCTGATCACCTCTGGCGGCGCCATCTGGAACGCCAGGCGGCGCAGCATCGCGTCTTCGGACGCGGTCAGCTCCGGGAGCATCGACGCGAACGCGTCGGGCGAAAGCTTGCCGAGCGCGGCCGCTGCGAACTCGCGAACCTTGTCGTCGCTCTTCCGGATGAAGCCCTGCAGCTCGGCGATCTGCTCGGGAGTAGGCGCGCCGAGCGCCTGCTGGAAGTCCGACAGCGAGATGGCGTGCGTGCGCAGGCGCTCGTAGATCGCGCCGACATACAGACCGCGCACTCGAAGCGCCGCGAGGATGAAGAAGCAGGCGACCAGCATTCCGATCACCGCGAGCACCTCCAGGCTGCCGCCCGTCAGGCGCTGGGTGAGGATGAGGCCGACACCGCTCAGGACCGCGCCACCGGGCAGGACCAAGTTGTCGAGCAGGAACTTCAGCTTCGGCCCGATCTGCGCAGGCAGCGCGCTGCCGAGGACGTTCTCCGCGGGATCGTCGAGGCCGGTCTGCAGCCCGTTGCGGACGATGAACAGGAACAGCGATGTGACGAGCACCGGGCTTACTGCCATCAGCGTGAAGCCGACCAGCGTGAAGACCGGCAGCGCGAGGATTGAGTTCTTCACGCCGAGCTTCTCGAGCGCGATCGGCGCGATCACCAGGCTCACGACGAGCTGCACGACGTAGCTCGCGAGCCACGCGTTGCCCAGAAGGATGGTCAGCGCCTGCAGGTCGTTGTGAGTGGCGTTGACGAAGATGACGGCCACCAGATAATCGCCGACGCGGCTCGCGACCTGGAGCACCAGCGCAAGCAGGATCAGCGCCAGCACAAGGCGGCTGCCAGTGAGGTACTGGACCGCGGCGCGGACAGCCGTCGCGAATCCGTGACGGCTTCGCGCGACGTGCTCTTCAGCGAAGAACTGCTCGGCGTCGTCGTCGAAGGCGGGCCGGTAAAGGCGCTTCTCGAGCCACGAGATCAGATAGATCGAGACCGCGGAACCAATGGCCCAGACGAAGATGAGCGGCTCGGTGGCGAAGATCGCGATCGCGGTGGTCGTGACCCCGGACAGGATGTAGCCGATGCTCGAGCCCGCTGCGATCACTGGAAAGATGCGCTTGCCTTCGAGCAGGTTGAAATGTTGCGTGACGAAAAGCCAGAACTGCAGCATCACGAGCTCGAATGCGACGGAGTAGATGACGTAGGCCGTGAAAGCCACGGCGGGCGACTCGTCGACCTCGTATGCGGTGTACACGCCAAGCGAGGCGACCACGTTAAGGGCGAGGCTCACGCGGAACGCGCGGGTCACTCCGATGCGCCGCGTCAGCGCGCCCTGCAGCGCGACCATCGGCCAGACCGCAAGGGCCAGGATGATGAAGAAGAGCGGGTATGCCTGCGGGCCGGACTTGGTGAGGAAGATGGCCTGGGCGCCGTTGAAGGCTGTATACATCGCCCAGCCGATGACCATGGCGAAGCCCGCGACCTGAAGCGTGCGGTCGAGCTCCGACCGGCGCACGTGCAGGAACTTCGCCAGGAATCTCACGGCTCCCGCGATTGTGCGCAATAGCGCGCTATGGCGGCGGCATTCCGTGTTTTTGTGCGCAAACGCGTTGAACCGCGCGCCCTTAACACTGTGAGTTGTCTGCGTGCGTCTGCCCGCTCATCCTCGTGGGCATGACTCGAAGGCCGCGGATCCCGAAAGCGCTGTCGCAAGGTCCATTCACGCTTGCCGACGCGCGCCGCCACGGCCTGGACCGGTGGCACCTGCTGGGAGCCGGGTGGCGCCGCGTCGGCCCCGGAACCTACCTACCCGCAGGCCTAGAGGAAACGTCGGAGACGAAGATCGCAGCCGCTAGCCGGCGACTCCCGCCCGGGGCGGCGTTCTCCGGCTTGACGGCGGCATCCACCTCTGTGCTGCGGACTCTTCGAGACCTTTGCTCGCGCCTTCCTGTAACTGAGGCGGTCGTGCTTTGCGACATGGCCGTTCACCGCCGCCTGGTAAAGATGTCGGACTTCAGCGGGACGGCTGCGTTGCAGAAGGTTTCGCGGTTCGTTGAGCCTGCCGCCGAGTCTCCGATGGAGTCGCGACTTCGCATGCTGCTCGTGCTGGCAGGACTACCCAGACCCGAAGCACAGGTGGATATTCGTGATCATTTCCTGCGATTCCTCGGCCGCCCGGACCTCTACTACCGAGAGCCGCGACTCGCCCTCGAGTACGACGGCGGCATCCATCGGGAAATGCTGGCCGAGGACAATCGGAGGCAGAACCGCCTCGTCGACATCGGCGTGCGCCTGCTGCGCTTTACGGCCGGCGACATCTACCAATCGCCTGACCTCGTCGTAAGCATGGTGCGGAAAGCTCTGGCGGCCTGACGCTCCCTGCTTCTGTGCACAAAATCACGTTAATTCGCGATCAGAACGTGTAATTGCGCACAAAACCTCGGGGCTAGGTTTGTTGGACGCTCGCTATCTTCTCCAGGGTGGCGATTCGCTCTTCGATGGGCGGGTGGGTTTCGAACAGGCGGCTGAAGAAGCTGCCGTGATGCTCCTCCGGGTTGTCGATGCACATGGCCGCCACCGCGTGGTTGAACTTCTCGGGCGGCTTGTCGTTGGCCGCGATCTTCTTCAGCGCGTTGATCAGGCCGACCGGATTGCGTGTCAGCTCCACCCCGCTCACGTCCGCCAGCGATTCGCGGTCACGTGAAAGCGCCAGCTGCATCAACGGCCCCACGAGAAAAGCGATGAGCGTGAAGATGATGCCGATCGCGAAGATGACCAGCATCGCCTGACCGGAGTTGCGGCCCCGGAAGTTCATGCGCAGCGCGCCGCGCCAGAAGATGCTGGAGATGATCGCGGCGAGTCCGATCATCGTTGTGACGACGAGCAGCAACCTCACGTCGTAGTTCTTGATGTGGCTCATCTCGTGCGAGAGAACGCCTTCGAGCTCTTCGCGATTCATCATCTGCAAGAGCCCGGTGGTCGCCGTCACGGCCGCGTGCTGCGGGTCGCGCCCGGTCGCGAAGGCGTTAGGGCTGGGGTCGTCGATGACGTAGACCTTCGGCATCGGCAGGCCGTCTCCGATCGCCAGCGTCTGCACGATGTTGTAAAGCTGCTGGTACTGCCTTGGGTCGGCCTCGTGCGCGCCCATCGCGCTCAGGACGGTCGACGCGCCAAGGTAGTAGGCGTACAGAGCGGCGCCGATGCCCAGGAGGCCGAGGACGACCGTTCCGACGATCGCACCCTCGGTGCTGGCAGTGCCGATCTCGCCGATGACGAAACCCGCCAGCAGCCACAGCGCAAGGAAGCCGACCACGACGATGACGCTCTTGCGCTTGTTGCTGGTGATCTGGTGATACATCGGAGCAGCAGAACTCTACGGGCTGGGACGCCGCCCCTGGCCGACGGTCTGGCGCATCGCCGAGGCCGCCCAACGGCCCCAGATCTGGGCCCAGACGAGTCCGTTCGCGAACGCCGAGATGTCGTTGGCGTGGTGCTTCGAGTGGTACGCCCACATCGCGCGGTGCCGCTCGTACAGCATCTTGCTCTCGGCCTGCTTGGTGGCAGCTCCCTTGTGGTGGATGGCGCTGGCGCTGGGCAGGTAGAAGACCTTCCAGCCACCCAGCTTGAGCCTGTAACAGAGATCCAGGTCCTCGCCGAACATGAAGTAGCGAGGGTCGAAGAAGCCGACCCGGTCGAGGGCCGCCATGCGGACCATCATGCAGGCGGCGCTGCCCGCATCGATCTCGTGGACCTCGGTCTCCGACAGGTGGCCCATGTTGTGGCGCCCGAACACGCGGCTGCGCGGAAAGAGCCGGCTGAGGCCGACCGTGCGGTAGAACAGCGTGCTCGGCACCGGGAACGAGCGGCGCGCTTCGGGGTCGAGGCGGCCATCCGGAAACAGCAGCCGCGGTCCGACCACTGCAGCGTCGGGTCGCGTGATCAGGAAGTCGGCCATCCGGCCAAGTGCCTGGGGGTTGACCGTGACGTCGGGATTCAGCAGGAGCACGAATCGTCCCTGGCACCGTTCGAGGCCCACGTTGTTGGCCCGACCGAAGCCGAGGTTGCGCTGCTGCGCGAGGACGACGGCCTTCGGGAATTCGCTCGCGACGGCCGCCGCGGACCCGTCGGTGGACGCGTTGTCGACCACCACAGCCTCAACCGGCACGTCAGCGTGCCCGTAGAAAGCCTCGAGGCACTTGAGCAGCAGCGGCTTCACGTTGAAGCTGACGATCAGGGCCGACACGATGGGCTTCTCGGCGGGCATGGTGCTCGTGATTATCCAACGCTTAACCACGCAAGTCGTTTTGGCGGCGGTGGATAGAATCCGTGAGATCGTGCTGAGCGTCGGGCGTCTCGATCTGCGCGAGCGCCTGGCCCACGGCCAGGTTGCGTTCCTCATAGCCCTCTATGCGGTGGGGACGGCGCCGGCGCTGATCCTCGTCGTCGTCCTGGCGCGGTACACGGCCACCCTGGCTGCGCGCGGCGCCGAGGGCATCAGCTCGCTGCTCACGCGAACGATCCGTCTCGTCGCCATCCCGTGCCTGGTCGCGATCCTGTTCACGACCTTGCTCGCGCGGCCGGTAGCGAGCTTCGAGCACCTCGGATCGACGATCCCGGTGCTCATCC